>JBILTA010000011.1:0-24479 GCA_044371785.1 Pirellulaceae bacterium
GATTCAAGTAGAGGGTGATAGAATAGCGTTGACCAGTTTGCGCGGAGGTGAAACGAAGAAGCTTGTCTACAAAGTGAAAGCGTTGCGCAGAGGTTACTTTCAACTCGGTCCTGTGGTGATGGAGACGGGTGACTTTCTGGGCTTATATCGGCGTTTTCGCGTCGCATCGGAGCCAATGTATATTTTGGTGTTGCCGAAAGTTATTCCATTGCTAGGTTACAATATTGCGTCTCGCAGACCTGTCGGGGAAGTTCGCGTAACATATCGTATGTTTGAAGACCCAACATTGATGGCGGGAATTCGTGATTATCAGTTGGGTGATCCGATCCGCCGTATTCATTGGGGTGCGACTGCCAAGACAGGAAAATTGCAGAGCAAGGTTTATCAACCAACTTCCGTTGCGGGTGCGACGTTGGTGATCGATATGCATAGTGAATCGAATCCCGATCGCCATGAACCTACCAGAACCGATTTAGGAATCACCGCGGTCGCATCAATATGTCATTTGCTATTTCAAATGCAGCAGCCCTTTGGGTTGGTAACCAACGGACGCGATGCAGTGGATCGAATACGCTTTGATGGATGGGAATCCGACCCGAGAACACGTGAAGCGGCTTTAAAAAGTGCCGCAATGCAAGAAGAGAATAATCGGCTGCGACCAGTTATCGTTCCTCCGCAACGTGGTGTCGAGAACTTTAATCAAGTGTTGCGCACCTTGGCTCGCTTGGAAAGAACCGATGGTTTACGACTTCCTGAATTATTGGCGGAAGCTCAATCGCGAATCCCGCGCGACAATTCGGTGATCATTCTGTTGCAGCAGTTAGACGAACGAGCAGCAATGGCTCTCGGATTGTTAAGACAGCAAGGATACGCAGTTTCAGCGATCATTAACAGTTACGAAGATGACGCGTACTCACATACTGCAGGTATGTTGATTTCGCAGCGGATTACCGTCTATCGCTTAACGGACGAAGCGGCCATTTCGCAGTTGTGTGAAACGATGCTGGTGAACGTTTAGTTCAGCAGCCATTGATTTTGGGTAATGGTTAGCAAAAATTTTTGTCACCGTTCAGTGGTGGGTTTCCATGTGGTATCATGTGGCCAGTTTGTGAACTGGAACCTCTTGTAACCCACCTTTCGAGACATTCAACATGTCGTCATCTACTGGAACGCCTGCCAGCACCTCTGGAACACAGTGGACATCTGTAACTTGGCTTATCTGCATTATCGCCGCGATTGGTTTCGCTTTCGACATTTATGAACTGTTGATGCTGCCGCTGATATTGCGTCCCAGCTTGTTGGAGTTGACCGGTGCCACGCCTGGTTCCCCTGAGTTCAACAAATGGTTGGGGTTAATGTTCTATCTCCCAGCTTTCGCCGGTGGGATTTTTGGGTTGATGGGGGGATATTTGACGGATAGATTCGGTCGAAGATTTGTTCTTACATGGAGCATTTTGCTCTATGCCTTCTCAGCCTTCTTCGCAGGTTTCTCAACCAACATCTATATGTTGCTCTTTTTCCGCTGCACGACGTTTATCGGAGTGTGCGTTGAATTCGTTGCTGCAGTCGCTTGGTTGGCCGAACTATTTCCTGATCCGAAACAGCGTGAAAAAGTGCTCGGTTATACTCAAGCCTTCTCTTCGATTGGTGGGTTGTTAGTTGCCATCGCCAACGGCTTGGCGATCGAGTTTTCCGGTAGCTTTTATCCCATCTCGATTCCATCATTTCTTAGTGGGATTTTTGGGCAGATCGGTGAGGCCAATCAACATGCGGCTTGGCGATACACGTTGATGTCGGGCTTAATTCCTGCGATTCCACTGATCTTGATTCGTCCCTTCTTACCTGAATCGCCTGTGTGGAGTGCGAAACGCAAAGCGGGTACCTTAAAGCGGCCATCCATTGCAGCATTGTTTTCTCCCCAACTACGTAAAACCACTTTGGTTACCACAGTCGGGTTTGCCTGTTCTTTGGGCGCCGCATTTGGTGCCATTCAACAAATGCCGCAAATTGTGCCTGGCTTAAAGGAAGTTCAAGCCCAAGCTAAAGTTGTCGCCGATAAAGCGGTTGCAGCTGCAAAAGAAAAAGGTGAGACCAATGAGCAGAAATTGAAAGCTGTCGCTGGTGCTGCTCAAGGGGGCTACACCCAGAAGATTGCATCGGAATACACGAAGGTTCAAGAACTCGGTGGATTGGCTGGTCGATTCCTCATGGCCTTGGCTCTTGCAGGAGTTATCTTCTGGGGACGTACCTTGCGAATGTTCCAAATCGTGGGGCTCTTTGCGTTGCCATTACTCTTTTGGTTCTTTGTTCGAGCCGAGAATACGGTCTTCTTCGAAGTTAATCTTGAAGCGATCATGTTAGGCAAGTTACCTATTACCACGATGTCACTCGGAATGTTCTTGGTCGGTTTAGTAACGGTCGCGCAACTTAGCTTCTGGGGTAATTATTTGCCACACGTCTATCCTGTCCACTTACGTGGGACAGGCGAGAGTTTCGCTGCCAACATTGGCGGACGCATGATTGGAACATCTGCAGCGGCGGTTACAGCGTTTCTGGCTGGTTACTTGCCCTATGAAGGTGGGCCGTTGAAGTACGCGACCGCTGCAGCGATCGTGGGCGGAACCTGTTATGTCATCGGGCTTATTGCCAGTTTTGGGCTGACTGAGCCTAAAGATGCCATCATAGAAGATTAAGGTCCAAGGTCAAAAGCTCATGCGGGTTTTGGTAACCGGATATGGTGGCTTTCTGGGAAAGGCTGTTTGTCTTCAGCTGCTTAAGGCTGGCCATTCAGTTACGGGACTCGCACGACAAGCCTACAGCGAATTGAGTCGTCTTGGAGTCAGCCCGCTTCAAGGCGACATCCGGGATCGAGATTGCATCTTAAATGCATGTCGCGGACATGACGCGGTCATCCATACGGCCGCTAAAGCAGGGGTCTGGGGTAGTTGGGACGAATATTACAACGTCAACACGCAGGCGACTAAGTTTATTATCGATGCGTGCCAAAAGCAGCATGTTCCCATATTGGTACATTGCAGCAGTCCGAGCGTAACGTTTGATGGTAGGCAACAATCAGGTATCGATGAAACAGTCCCTTACCCGACTCGGTGGCTCTGCCATTATCCACATACAAAAGCACTGGCTGAGCAAGCCGTTTTGGCGGCCCATGAGCCAGGTAAGTTCGTGACAGTGGCACTACGACCTCACCTGATATGGGGCGAAGATGATCCGCATTTGATACCACGCGTTATCGATCGTTGCCTGCAGAAGCGATTGATTTGTATCGGCGATGGGAACAACCAGATTGACACCGTTCATGTGGATCATGCAGCCAGCGCACATCTTCTGGCGATGAACGTGTTGGCAAATGAGCCAATCAAAGCCGGCGGCAAAGCGTACTTCATCACAGATGGAGAGCCAATCGGTTGTTGGCAGTGGATCAGTCTCCTCCTGACTACGGCTGGGTTGCAAGTGCCAACACGCCATATTCCGCTAGGTCTCGCGTATGCCTTGGGAGCTATGTTAGAGGCTGCCTATAAATTGAGTCTCAAAAAAACAGAGCCACCAATGACGCGGTTTGTGGCAAAACAGTTAGGTTTGGATCATTATTTCTCAATCGATGCTGCTCGACGCGACCTCAATTATTGCCCCCAAATAGACCGTTTGGCCACGTTGCAAGCGATGAGACCGTGGATGGAAGGCTTGGTGAGGAGAGTCTCGCCAAAAGGAAGGCATTGAGGTAAACTGTAGTTTAGTGTTCGGTTTGTTTTTCCTGTTAACCGTTGAAAGTTGTTGGCATGTTTTCGTTGTTGCAGGTATCGAATAGCCTTTTGGTTGTCGCTCAAGCTTCGGCTGGAGATAACAAGTCTGTGGTGGGGTGGGGTATCGTATTGATTTTGGCTGCGATTTTCGCCGCCTTTGTTATTAGCATTCTACGAACCAAACCGATCGACGCTGCAGCGTTAGCATCCGATGGTAATGGTGGTGCGTCCAGTCAAGACGTTGTGACGGAAGCCAAAGTTGAAGTGGAACGGGTAGTTGCCACAGTAGATTCAGTTGAGGCTTCGAGTCCAGCAGCAAAAGAAATCCGAGTTTCTACGCCAGAGCCCGTCGCTCCTAAAGTAAAGGGGCTGAAGGGAAAGAAGAAACAGCAGAAGAAAAAGATTAATGCGCAGCGAGGTGTAACGCCTACAGCGAATCAGGCTAACAGTGTTGCAGCGAAGAAGGATAATGATACAGCGTATCAACCGCGGATTGCCGAATACACACCGAGTTTGTCGGCAGCGAGTCCGCTAGGCGAAGGTGCAATGGTTGATGGGACACCCGTTGAGTCTACGCAATCGAGCGATTCGACAATCGATGATGTACCTGCTGTAGAACCAGTCCGATTAGCCAGCACCTACGCGATTAATGCGATGGCAAACAAACCTCGTATTTCCGCGAAGACGAAAGAACCGAACGAGAAGAAATCTCAGAATAAGGGAGTTGTGCAAGGGTTCCACAAGATGGATCGCTATCGAGAGCCTATTCGCACGGTCGATGCTCCGATTTCAACTCCGACCGCTCCACGCACAGAGTTACTCTCAGCAAGTGTTGGTGGCGAAACTGAGCCTGTTCGTAAAGAAGAGCGTCGCGAACGTAAACCTCGTCGAGAGCCTGCCAAGCCGGTTCAAACCGACGCGGATGGTCCAAGAACCTTAAAAGATTTCTTAACCAAAAAACCGGACGAAGAATAAAGACTTTCTTGTTCTCAGGCTCTTATCTCGTTCCCAGGCTCTGTCTGGGAACGAGCTTTGCCAAAGCACCAGCCCTATTTATCCTATACATCTGGTTTGAGAGCGTATTCAGGGGATTTGGGATTTTTCCCGGTCCACCTAGCCTCCGCTGCACTCCAGCTACGGGGTAAATAAAGCCTAGCTATCGTGGTTTTATAAGATGCTTTCGATACAACAGAAGATGCGCAGAATGAATAGGGCCCAAGCGCCGTCTATTCCGCGACTTGTATGCCTAGATGTGTGTAAGGCTTAATCCGTTGCTGGAACAGAGCGGCGAGGGAACGGAAGGATAGGCTCAACTTTGTCAGTAAATTGCCAAACAAGTTGAGCGAATTTGCTATTTGTCGCACAGTCCTGGCAGAGCTTGGGAGCGAACATTAAGTGGCTCTCCTGATCTAAACTCGTCACTCCTCACATGTGCTGCGCTGCGGAACCACCGGCTCATTTCGAGTGGCGTCACGTGCCAGGGTGTTCCACTTTCTAGTATGTAGCTCAGGAACCGTCGATAGATCTCGAGCTTGTGAAGTGACGATAAATAATCTGGGTGAGTCAGCATCAGCGCCATGCCGTGGTGCTGGCGGATGAATTGCAATTTGTTTCGCCAAATTTGATCATCATTTTGTTGCATAACGACAAACAAAGTGTGATCTTGCGGGAGTGTGTAGGGTAGTTCTACGAATTTGCCCGCCATAAAGGGCCAGATGGATCCGCAACCACCAGGCATGGCTTGGAACGGATCAACATCGAAACATGAAGCGTCATACTCGATATTGAGTTGTTGCATCCACCGCAAATTGCGATGCACCATTGGAGCTCGAAAGCCAAGAGCTTGGTAGTCTTCCAACGCGCGATTGATGGCTGGTACCCGTCGCATGAACTCTTCATAGCTGCTAAAAAGGCGACCATCATGATTGTAGCCATGTATTCCGATTTCATGTCCTTGGGCAACCAGATCATCGAGTAGTCCTCGATCTACTTTGTACTTGAATGGAACAATGTTCCAGCAAGATTTTAGACCAAGCTTGTTTTCGATCTCTGCCAGTTGCGGAATCATTCGCATCCCGTCCGCAGACTCAACATCATGTGTCAGTACCAACGAATATTCAGCCAGATTGGGCCAAATCGATAGCGAATGCTGTGATGTTGAATAATCAGCGATCTCTGTCGGTAGATACCAATTTGGTTGTCCTCCCAGCTTCCGATTGCGTCTTTTTTGTAGCCATTGTCGGGCTGCTGTCGGTATCAGATGCCGAATACGATAGAAACACTGATAGCTACTTGATAACTTAGCATTATCAATGTCCTGTTGGATCGACTCGGTGATTTTTGATCGCTGTTCGAGGTTCGGATGCAAAGCGATGGGAACTGCCGGTTGATTCGCACTTGAGTCGTGAATGAGCGAATTGAGTTTAGTTTTCGATTCAGGAAAGAGCAGATCGCGATAGACTTTTTGTAGCTGTAGTTTTTGTTTGTCCCAAGAGTATTTTTCGTCAATGAGGCGGCGTCCTTCTTTCCCCATCGACTGTCTCAGTTGCGGATCATCGGCCAGTTTTTCTATCAGTGCGGCGAATTGATCGAGATCATTGTTCTGGGCATATAATGCGGACGCGGCAGCCGTTCGACGATTCTCTTTTGTATCAAAGGCAACTGTCGGGCGTTCAAGAGCCATGTACTCCATGGTTTTGATAGTTGTACAGCTATCGTTGTAGGGGTTGCTCGAATCGGGTGTTACGCAGATGTCGAACGCCGCGATGTGACTGGGGACTTTGGCGAATTCTACTGGACCTGTAAAAGTCATCCAATCATCGAGTTGCAACTCTTTGGCCAATTGGCGAACTTGTTCAAAAGCCGGCCCGCCGCCGACGATGATGCCGCGAATATCGGATCGTCTCTGTCGAATTTTGTCGATCACGTAGACAAAATTCTCGACGGTATCTTGGACGCCGATGGCACCCACGAAGCCGATCAGGATTTCTCCCTGTTTTTTTAGACCAGTAAGTGGTTCAGCAAGGGATGTGAATTGTTTGTTGGGTCCGTTGCGTACCACATAACATAAATCGGGTCGGGCTCCCCCGCGCGTTAGTTGCACATCACGTTGGGTTTCATTGGTTGCTATCAACGCGTTTGCACTCTGACAGGCTAATCGTTCAAAGAATAAGAGGGCTTTGCCCAAAAATCCTTGGCTCGGTTTATTGCGTTTAGCGGCGAAAAGTTCTGGAGATAGGTCGTGCAAGTCCATAACAAGTTTCTTGCCAATCCAACGAAAGGGAATGCCAACCAGCACGTTCATGTCTGGAGGACAATGGATATGAATGGCATCAAAACCGTGTCGGATGGAACACCATGAGGCAAGAATTCCCGCCATGGCCATGCTATATCCGTATTCGAACAGATATCCCAAAACGCCGGAAGGCTCAAAAGGTTCGGGGTAGCGGTAGACACGGATGCCACGCACCCATTCAAATTTCTTTCGGCTAGTACCGGTTGGGCAAATAACGGTCACTTCATAGCCCGCCTCATGTAGGGCTAAAGCTTCTAGCAATACGCGCGTATCCTCTGGAAAACTCTGGTTTTCCAAGATCATGAGAATTCGTTTCTTGCGTAAGTTTGTGGCCATTGGATAACTTTAGGGATTAGCGGTTTCTACCGATTCTTCTTTTTCGTTTTTGCGCGAAACGGCCGAAGTTCTTGGTGCTAAAATTCCACGGACAGCGGCGTATGCCACATCAGCCAGTTTGAATCGCCATTGAGAATAGACTTTTCTGTATCTTCCGTGGTTGGTCAGAGTGCCGCCAAAGTGAGCTTTAAAGCGACCTGGCCCGTAATCTTCGCCTTCCCAACCCGCTCCACAAAAGTCGAAAACTTTTTTGTCTGTTTGTGAATAGTGTTGTAGAGCATCCCATACAATTGACGCCATCGCAGATATGCCGGGGACACGTTTGGTACCCGCAAACCAATAGTAAACTCTTTCTGCATCCGTCAAAAAGCAGCTCGCCGCAATGACCTCTCCGTCAAGCCTGGCCAAAGCTAGTCGCAATTGCTGAGGATGCATTTCACGGAAAACAGAGTAGAAATGACTAATATCAACCAATGGTATCTTCGAATTACCATAACTCTCTTTGAGAATCGTATAAAGCATTGGTACATGCGTGTACGGCTCCACCACTTCGACGCTTACGCCTCGACGTTCGGCTCGTTTGATATTGCGTCGGCAGGTGCCTGTAAAACCTTTCCAGATCGCATCAACGGGCTGCCGTAGATTGAGTTCGTAGTTGTGATAGCCTTTGCGTTCGTAACCGATCGAACTCCAGAAACTTGAAATCGAGTGTGTTGCTGTGATGGGCCGAATTTCGGTAAACAGTACTGTTCGCCGACATTCTTCATCATGAATGCGCATCAACTCATTGAGGGCATTGTGGCCAGCGGGGGTATCCACAAAGAGAGGTTCAGCGAAGTGGATCGAGCGGCCTGTAAATTGATTGGCCCATTCGCCGATTAAGCCTACACGAGTCGCTACAAATAGAGCAAGGATCTGGCCGTTCGCGTCAACAGCAGCTAATGCCAAAGGTGAATACAAATGGGTTGTCGCATAGGCGCGAATCATCGTTTGCCGATGAAATAGAGTTCCTTGGGGATGGTTTTCGACAAACGCATCCCACTGCGGACAATCTAGATAACTAACTACGCAAAAGGACTTCAACTTGTCACCTTCTTTACTTCGCGATGAGGTTGTTGGGTGACTTGATGTTTCACGTCGATAAAGCGTCGGAGCCACATTTCAAGACTCATAAGGCCCCACAAGCCGATGGAGTTGTCTGCAAAGCCCGACACATGCTGCTTTATCAGTGTTTCCACAAAAGGTACATTAAACAGCCCTCGTTTGCGTAGACTGTCGGAACTTAGAAGATCGAGCATCAACGGTTTGGCTTCTTTCTGTAGCCAACGTTCGATGGGAATGGGAAAGCCCTGTTTCGGCCGGTCGATAATCTGGCTTGGAAGCAGTTTTGCAGCCACGTTGCGCAATAAGATCTTTCGTTTCTTACCGGCAAGTTTGAGTCGTGACGGTAAACGGGCTGCAAACTCAGTTAGTTTATGGTCTAACAATGGAACACGAGCTTCCAATGAATGGGCCATGGTGAGTTTGTCACCTCGTAACAGCAAGTAATCGGGCAACCACATTTTGCTGTCAGCGTAAAGCATTCTGCTTAAGGGGTCACGAGACTTACAACGGCTAAGCGTTTCCGCAAACACCGAAGCCGCGCCATGTTGGATATTCTCATGGTTCGAGTTAAGGAGTTGGATTTTTGCTTCATCCGCAAACATTGGAAACCAGTTCGAAAAGCGTTCTGCTTCATTGCCGCGTGTTAAGGCACTAACGGCAATTTTAGCGCGGCGCAGGCCAGGTAACTGATTTGAGATTGTGCGGATCGCTGAGCCTGCCCAATGGGGGATCCACTTAGAGTAAGGTGACCAACGTTCGCCTTCATAACGAGCATAACCAGCGAATAGCTCATCCCCTCCCTCCCCAGTTAACACCATCTTTACATGTTCGCGGGCTAATTTTGCGACCATAAATGTTGCTACCGTCGCCTGGTCCGCGATCGGTTGATCGAGGTGCCAAAGAACGGTGTCCGCATGATGGAGAAAGTCGTCGGCTGTAATCTTTAACGTGAAATGATTGCAACCAAAATGATCCGCAACCGCTTGTGCATACGGTAATTCATCTGGCTCCCCTTCGCCCCCGAAGCCAACCGAAAATGTATTGACGGGCGCTGAAAGTTCTTGGGCCATTAATGCGACAATGGTGCTGGAATCCAAGCCACCGCTAAGGAACGCGCCAAATGGAACATCGCTCCGTAATCGCAAGCGGACGGATTCCTTGAGCAACGAAAGTAAACGTTCTTCGTACTCTTGGTCGGAGATACCCCGTGCATCAGCCTCTTCTTCCGTCGCAAATGGAAGGTCCCAGTAGCGATGGATACGAACGCCTTGTTGTCCAACCCACATGTAGTGACCCGGGGGTAACGACTGAATGCCCTCAAACATCGTTCGAGGCGCTGGAGTATATTTCAGCGAAAGGTAATCAGAAATTCCATCCAGATTGGGGCGAGCATGAACATCAGGGTGTTGAAGTAGTGCTTTGATTTCGGATGCAAATAGAAAACCGCCGTCGACGTCGGTGTAATAAAGAGGCTTAACTCCTAGTCGATCGCGGGCGATGAACAACTCCCGTCGTTGATTGTCCCAGATAGCAATGCCAAACATGCCGCGTAAGTATTCGAGACAGCCTTCACGGTGGTCTTCGAATAGATGGACAATAACTTCCGTATCCGAATTCGTTTTGAATTGATGACCTTTAGCAATCAGATCGGTTCGAAGTTCTCGATAGTTGTAGATTTCCCCGTTGAAGACAACGGCGTACCGTCCCGATTCATCGAAGATCGGTTGATGCCCTTCCGCTAAATCGATGATACTTAATCGACGCATTCCAAAATGGAGTTCACGGTCGTGCAAGCGTCCTTCATCATCGGGACCGCGATGAACGATCGAGCCCAACATACGACCAAGCACATCACCAGCATCTGCTGTTGGCTTGCTGTAGTTAGGTGATCGATAGATTCCTGCGATTCCGCACATACTATTGCAAAACTCTTAAGTGTATTTTTACTTATTTCCACGACGGAAGACGACAGACAATGTCTTCCATAAAATCCAGATATCGAGTCGCAGCGACCGAGTTTCCGCATATCGAATATCGAGTCGGATCATTTCATCAAAGGTCAAGCGGTTCTTGCCGCTGACTTGCCAAAGCCCCGTGATACCGGCGGCTACTTCGAAACGACGACGTTGCCAGGGCTTATAGTCTTCCCATTCCAAAACATCGGGACGTGGACCGACAATACTCATGTCGCCCCGCAAAACATTAAAAAGTTGAGGTAACTCGTCTAGCGATGCATCTCGCAAGAACTTACCTCCACGAATCAAGCGTTTGCTGATATCGGGTTTGGCAGCAGGTTGATCGCTGTCGATTAAGTCAGCTACATAAGCGCGATGATTACTGGTGACGCAATACTCTTCCGGCTTTAAAGTTCGAAACTTCAAAATCGTAAAGTGCTTTCCACCGTACCCTAGTCGACGTTGGCAGAAAAAAACGGGGCCTTTAGAGCCCAATTTAATGTGGCACGCAATCAAGAACATAATGGGAAGCAGCACGGGAGAAAGTGCGGCAACCATCAAGAGATCCAGAACACGCTTCCAGAGCGGCGTTGCGCGGCACTTTAGATCCGTCGGAGTCTCAGGAGTTAATGACGCAGATGGAGTTGTCGTCAAAGCATTACCAGGGCCGGTAGGTGCGCAGGGAGCGCCGTCGGTTCCAACTGAAATCATTTGGCTTTTGGGTATGATTCCCATTCGGCATGCTTTCGAACATGGCGATACGGACATTCGAAAAGACATGGCAACAGTCCGGTTGTCACCACGCCGCAAGCTCATGATGAGTTGCAATTCCTAGGGTACCTTTTCCACCTTTTTTGGCGATGGGAACCGAAGGGGTTTCTGCTTGTCTCCATTATGTTTCGGGGGGGCAATCTTCATTCCTGCAACTGCTCGTTTTGGTGGAAATTCAAGGATTGCGTTCTGAAAGTAACGAGTTTGACTACTGGTTCGACTCAACAAGAAACAGAAAAACGGTGAGATTCGGGCTCGATTCGCCTAAAGGTGGGGTGGTTTGGTACGGATTTTTCAAGTTTTCTGCGGGATATATGTAATAATTCTTTGCTGGGAACGGGCCGTAAAGTGATTGCGACTTAGGCCAGATCCTGCAGATAAGAAATAGGAGACAAAACGGTGCCCATTTACGTCTACGAAGAGATATTGCCCGATGGCCAAGGGGGCGAGCAATATGAGATGTTCCAGAAGATGAGCGACCCGCATCTAGAGATTCATCCCGAAAATGGAAAACCGATTCGTCGAATCCTAGCCACTCCATCCATTGGCGGCATCTGGTCCGATGCCCATGCCAATAAGAGCCTTAGCGATAAGAATCTCAAAGAGAAAGGTTTCACCAAGTATGTGAAAACCGGCGATGGCACTTATGAAAAAGTGGTAGGGAGTGGCCCAAGCACGATCTCCGGAAATGACGATTAGAAGGAGTTATTGGCCGTTTCTTATTTCGAGTTTCTGCCGAATCTGTTCCTCTTGCGCCTGCAGTTCAGGAGAAAAAGCCTCACCGAAATCCGCGGCTTCAAAGACCCGACGAATCTCTACAATGGATGGCTCGGGCATTGGATTAGGACACTTCTTGACCCATCCGATGGCGTCCTCCATCGATGCAACCTCCCAAATCCAAAAGCCTGCGATCAACTCTTTAGTCTCTGCAAATGGACCATCGATCACACTTCTCGCGTCTCCATCAAAATGGACACGCACGCCTTTGGACGTCGGGTGCAGGCCATCACCAGAAATCAAAATGCCTGCGTTCATCAGCGCTTCATTAAACGCCCCCATCTCCGTCATCAACTTCTCGTCCGGCATGAGCCCAGCCTCTGAGGAAGCAGTCGCCTTGATAATGACCATGACTCGCATATTTTTCTAGTTCCAATGGTGAAGTGAAGAAAGTCTCAATAACTTGTAGTCGCGAAGCGATCTTTCAAATCGACAGCGGAGCAAGAAAATTTTGTCGGATACCGAATTAGGATAGCTGGGACAAATCAAAGCAAGTCAGTGATTTGCCCAAGCGCACAAAAAGTTTGCCGTCGCAGATCGCTGGATGTGATTGAAAATCGATGTCCGTTCCCAGGCTCAGAGTACCCAGTTGTTGGGGTTTCGCTTCGGTCACATCGAACAGTGTTAGCGAACCGGATTGCGTTAGAACCAACAAACGCTCTTCACTTCCGATCAAGGACGCATAGCCCATGAGATGGTCTTCATCATTGGACCACAATGTTTCCAGAGTCATGGCATCTAATACATGCAGCCCTTCATAAGAAACGTAAATGCGATCACCGATCAAAACAGGAGTGTGAGAATCAGGGAGTAAATCGGGCTGTATCGCTTCGGGTTCAGTTTGTGGAATTCCATCGACAAATCGATATCTTCGCAGTCCATTGTTTTCGGTTATCAACCACAGCAAGTCATCACGAATAATGGGTGTGGGCACATTAAAGTCGCCGCTGTTTTCGGGGGTTAAAGTCCAGAGTCGTTCACCCGTTTCTAAGGCCCAGCCTCCCACGCTCTTTTGGTCGTATCCCACCACTTGAGCTTTACCATGTGGACTGCCATGTACGAACGACGAATAAGCGATCTCTTGATTGCCGCTGCGCCAACGTTCTTTACCGGTTTGAAGTTCGAAAGCGACCAAATTGGCCGCGCGACTTCCCGCTTGCACAATAACCAAGTCGCCAACAACAAGCGGAGTGCCTGAGAATCCCCAAGTTGGCAAAGAAGCTTTGTATTCGTTCACAAGGTCCTTTTTCCAGATTGGTAAACCGGTCGCTCGCTGTACGCAATGCAAATGACCAAAGGCTCCCAATAAGATTACGCGGTCATCAAGGATCAGTGGAGTGGCACGTGGACCACGACCGTAATCCATTTCACCTGTACAAGTTTGGAGGACCTGCCATCGCAATTTGCCTGTAAGCGAATCAACAGCTTGAAAGATGTCTCGTTTATCGAGTAGGTCACGACAAGAACCAATTGCAATATCGCTAACTGCAGAGATTCCGCCGAGACCGATCGACTGTAGCCGTATCTCCCATAGTTTTGTAAGCGGCTTACTTAGGGAGTTGGGGAGAGAAGCAATAAGACCATCGCGATTGGCACCGCGCCAGCCCGGCCATTCATTGCTCAGTTTTTTTTTGCAGTTGTGGGTTGTTCCGACTTATCCTCAGCTGAAGCCAGCATCGGCACAAAGCCATCTCGAGTCTCCAGCGACAGCAGTAACGCCGGTTCTTGTTTCACATTCAGCAAAGAGGCTGTAATTTTTTCGCGCAGATCAACCGGAAGTGTTGAGTTCACGAAAGCCGTGATGAACGGAACTTTTTCGGTTTCTCCGACCACACGAACATCGCCTTTCTTAATTGTACCGCAACCTTCGAGTAACGGTTTTGCATAGCTTGAAATGACAGCAGCCGCCTTTGTACCTGGCTCCATATCAATCAAATTGGTAACCGCTTCACTACACGCCCCGATACATTCCTCTTTTTCGGCGATCGCAACTTTTTTATCGGCAAACAATTTCTTGGGCGCGGCGTATTTCTCATCCGCTTCCTTTTTGCCGAACAGAATTTGATAGCCGGCTAAGTCTTCCAACTTCTTGGCTGCGTCGTCTTTGCGAACAACAACCAAGCCCCATTGAGTTGTTTTGCCATCTTTGCCTGTTAGTTCGGCAATCGGCGACAAAGGTATTTGTGTCTCGTCGCTATCAGCTTCAACCACGCTTCGTTTGCCAATGACAATATCGGCTTTACCCATCGATTCTTCGAGAGCCGAACTGAGTGCTCCGGCCCAGTGTACTTTGACTTTGGTACCGAGTTGCTGTTCGAGAAACTTTCCCAGAAACTCGTACTTGCGTTGGGCATAGCCCTGAACGCAAGCACAAGCTAATGGTGCAGACATGGGATCCATGACAACCATCGTCAAACCTTCGTCCGCATCTTTAGCATTGGCTAAAATCTGGCTTCCCGCATAGAGGAGTGGCAGGCTTCCGATACCGGCAACAAAGCAACGACGATCCATAATAGGGCTTCTCTGCAAACAATAAACGTTAGAAATACGGATAACAACTATTCAGTTGACGTGGCTTACTCTTTGATGCGTTTGAATGAGCCTAACGGTTGGGTTGGGGTTCCTCGTCCAAACTCTAGTCCAAACTTAACTTCATTATCGGATACAAAATCGGCGACGATTTTGAGCGTTTCGACTTGATCGTTCAAAAGCGAAATCGTCAATTTGCTTCCGGCTTGCTGCACTGGAATCCACTCGGTTCCTTCACCAAAGATAGCGAATTGACCACTTGAAACGACATCGACCTTGTTTTCACTCTTGAAGTTGATTTTCTTGAAGCCATAGAGGTCAACCATGGTTAGAGCTTGCCCACTTCCCACGCTGAAAACAGTAACGTCTCCTGCGGCCTTTTCCTCGCCCGACTTCGCTTCGTCTTTGTTGTCCTCTTTAGCAGCAACTAATTCCCAGCCGCCCATAATTTTCTTGCCAAGTCCTTCGGCGGCTTCGCGCGCTAGCTTTTCGTCTTCAGTTTCGCCCGTGAATTGGGTTTGGTTGACCAGCACGCAGACGGCTGCTTCGTCTTCATACATCATGTAATAGCGATCCAATTTTGCATCATGAGCCAATGCCACATGTTTGCAACCGCCACCGATCTTGGCTTTACCAATGGTGGCCACCAAGTTACCGGATGCATCGAAACGTTTGATGGTGCCGATGCTTGATTCAGCCGTTAGCACATCACCGTTGTCACAGCAGCGGATATTCATTGGATTGCAGCAGCTGCCAAAGCCCGTTTTGCCGGTCCGATCTTGGCTGCCAAACTTGGCCGTCAATTTCCCGTTTTGGTTATAGACACCGACGCGGAACTTGGTGTTCTCAGCGACATATAATTGTTTGCCTTTGGCTTGAATATCCATTTGGCCACAGCAACCAGAAACGCCTTTAACGACCACCTTGGCATCTGTCAGATCTTTGTTCACTCGCCATATATCATAGCCGTAACCCATATTGGCTGGACAAGTCACAAACACATCTTCATCGCCGATGGCCAGGGAACGAACTTGCCCCATTCCTGCGATAGCAGATTCCACTTCTTCGTCCTGAATCGGTTGGCCAACTTTAAATTGTTTGAGATAGTCATCATAGGACTTGCGCATGTTCTCTAGTTCTTCCATAGAGACTTGCGTCAGTTGCTCGACATATGACTCGTCCACTTCACCTTCTGCATCTGTCTCTGAGCTTTCTTCTTTAGGCTCTTCGGCTTTCTTTTCTTCTTCAGCTGGGTCGTCTTTTTTGTCGGCCTTCTTTTTGATTGCAATCGCCTTGTCAATCATGTCGATTTGACTCTTATAGCTCGCGCTCATTTGTTCGCGTTCAGCTTCAAGTTTCGCTTTGGCTTTGTCTCGAAGGTTATCTGCGTCGAGTAGATTAGGCGTTGCGCTCTTCTGAATGATCTTGCCATCTGCATCGATTTTGGCCAGCTTGCCATTACCGGCAACATAGAGAGTTCCGTCGGAATCGAAATTCAATGCGGTTGGAGCGAAGTCGAGGGCCACTTCCTTGGTAAGTTCGAACTCAGGCGAATAGTAAAGCACCATTCCTGAAACGCTCTCGTTGTTGACTAGGGCTCCGCTGGTAGAGACCGCAGCCACAATGTTTCCTTGGCTATCTAAGCAGAAAGTTTGTAGAGCGACCTGAAGGGAGGCATGAGTTGGGCGAAAAAGTTTGAATTGCTTATGAGTAGGAGTTGTTACTGAATCGGCAGTTGTTTCGAATGCCAGGAGATTGGTGCTGGTGACCGGCATCATTGATCCCAAAGAGAGCGCTAATCCCAGAAAAACTCTGCGAATCATGGTTCCAATTCCTTTATCAAAAATCATACTGCCCGTTTGATTTGGCACTTTGGGGTTTGTTGAAACGGTGTGGCGTACGTCCGTTCATGGTTTGAGATATTGTGACGAGTTTCAATACTTCGTGTCAATGAAGCTTGTTTCGCAAAACGAAAAATATCAGCTCCACCTACTCGACATAAAAGATATGCAACTGCGGCCGCGATCCTCGCACGATTTGCTGCATCAAAGAAGGTTTAGCCTTTTGTACGTTGAAAAGCGGGGGAAGTTCATTAGGTTTTGGCGTATTTATCGACTAATTCACGTACTTTGAGCTTGGACCGCCCATGACTAACAATGCTCACTTTAAGTCCCGATAGACTGAAGAGATCGATTGAACGTTCGATTGCATCCATTATCCACTCGAGTCGATTACCAAACGCTCCACCACCGAGCAACGTCAGAAACAGATCATGGTTTCCGCAAGCCTCCGCGTTTAAGACGGCTGCCGAAAAGGTAGTCTCATACGCTGCTTCTAAAGTCAGACGAGCCAATGGCTCCCAAGCTTCGTCAGGCAGCGTAGTGTAAGCCACTGGTAGTGCGGAACAATAAACTTGATGAACTGTGTGCTGGCAAGCGTTCAGCGTAACCTGCGTGTTGGACTGAATACCAACTCGGAGCAGTGATCTTAACTCGTCGATACGGTTTGTCGTGAGCTGCCGCAGTTCGGTTGCGATAATGTTGAGCCCTTCAAGAGTTGGCAACATATAACCGTTTTGCATCTTCCAGAGGCGTCGTTCAGCGTTTCTAAAAAAACGAGCGATATGATCCAAGCAATCGATTTGTCGTTCTTCGCTTTGTCCAAAATCTGAATCGATAGGTACGAAGTAGTGGCGATAAATCGTTCCCGCTCCACACGCTATCGCACAGGCGGGCCCCTGGGTGTGATCACGTTCATATATGCCAATGCCCCTCTCCGGCGAAACGTCGGGTGACATCATCTCCAGCAAATTGAACTGGGAAGCAACTTGAAAGGTTGCATTTGCATGACGGGCATCCACATGAAGTTTCTGAACATCACCTACAACTTCTGAAAGTGTAAGTTTCGAACTCTTATGTTTGATCGCTTGAACTTGTTCTCTTAATTGGGCAAGTGTCGGGATGTTTAATGTGCCCCACTGCCATCGTTGGCCCGACTTGAGCGAGATAAGGTACGGCCCCGTCACTCTAAGGTCATTGCGAACTTGAGCGGGACTCGATTCAGAACAGCTTGTAAGCTCGGTAAACCATGTCATTGAATAGGCCTTCTAATAAAGACGCTCCAAAGCTGTGGCCAAAACAGAACTCCCATTGCGACCAAGATGCAGAGTGGCATCGCTTTTGACATGCCCAGAAAGTCTTTCGAATACTCTAACGGTATAACGCGACCATTCAAGTAAAGTTGTCGCGCCCAACGTTCCTTTTGGATTTGCTGGCCAACTTTCAATTGTATCGCAATCTCTTTGTCAATTTGGATTGTTCCAAGGCCAGACAACGACACCAGATAAACGTCATCTTTGCCAGGATGTTTTTCTCGGCGCATTTCAAGACCTAGTACTTCAGCATCTAAGTCTAACGGAATCAGGGACCGCTGGGCTGTAATTAGAAAGTTGCCTGCTGCAAGCGCGACGAAAATGACGAGAAGTAAAGACGAGTTAAGCAAACGCAAGAATGCCTCCTATTCCCAGAAAGATGATACCCAGGATCATTCCACCGTCGCACCAACGGAGCGTGGTTACGCGTGCGCTGAATGCTTGCGAACCTATGTTGATAAAGATTTGTATGACCAGAACAGCCAATACCGCTCCAAGGCTCTGATTGAAAAAGTCGACTTCATCAAACTTAGCCAACCGAAATATCGTGGCTTCTGTAAAGACTCCCCCCAGAATACACAACAGGCAAAAAGGAACTAACAGAAATGGAATAAGCCGCTGGAAGGGTGTTCCCAGCGTGACTCTCAATCCGAACATGGCGGCGCTAAATGTAGCACCATAACCCGCTAGGTAATGTCCTGAATAATCATGGCGATGGCCCAAGAAAAATTCGAACAAAAATAGAACCAGAAGTGGCGGAATCCAAAACAGGGAAGTCAAGAACTGTTCTCGCATGTAGATACTCTCTTCTTGCCCCAATTCACGTCAGGCGATATGCTGCCCTCCATTAGAAACCTCATAGCAGTGAGCCACAATAGGACCTGGGACCGTTATCGCGGTTGTGCCGAGGAAGGATCATGCAAGCCAAACGCCGCATTTACAGCAATCTACAGAGATTCAAGTCGATCGCAGAGGAATCGGGCGAGTTCGAATTGATCGATATAGATGCCCCAGAAAAAGTTTGGTCAGCTTGGCAAATCTTTTGGGCAGCAGGCACTCAAGATATCGTGGTGCTGAATATCGATCATCGCCGACTTTATCAGTTCTGTTTGTTCCGGACAGTTTTCTTTTGGAAACGATTTAAGTTGGTGTCGGTCGATATCTTGCTCCGCCGCCCCACTCACTGGAAACGTAAGCTGTTTCGTTACTATCAGCGATTCATGTTGAGGCAAGTTGATCGGTTCATACTGTACTTTCGCAATACGAGTCATTACGAAAGTCTATTCGGCTTGCGTCGTGATCGTATTCGCTATGTTCCCTTTAAAGTTAATGATTGGGAATTGGGGATTGATCGCTATGTAGCGGATCCCGCGTCGGGTGAATATGTCATTTGTGCGGGCCAGACATTGCGCGACGTAAGCACCTTTATTAAGGCCTGTGAAAAAGCGAGCGTCCCTGCCGTATTGCTCACGCCAGGTAAAGAGATGATGAAGCGACATGGGACGCAATTGGCATTCGAGACGCTCCCT
The DNA here is from genome assembly GCA_044371785.1 of Pirellulaceae bacterium. Lineage (GTDB taxonomy): Bacteria > Planctomycetota > Planctomycetia > Pirellulales > Pirellulaceae > JAFLCP01. The sequence goes on from JBILTA010000011.1 coordinate 19,209, forward strand.
GCAAACGTCGTGCTCGAATATCACACCGATGGAAAAGAAGAGACTTTCTTGAAATGGCTCAAAGAGGCGGCGATTGTTGTCATCCCGCGTTTCAAGACTGATATCTCGTCTTCAGGTATCAGTACTTATCTTTCATCGATGGCCTCTTGGAGATGTGTGGTTATCTCGCAAGGCCCAGGTGCGGAAGATGTACTCACCGACGGTCAAGCCGTTGTGGTTCCAGCCGAAGATGTCGAGATCTTAGCTCAAACTCTAAATCGTTTATGGAATGATCCACTCGAACGTTCGCGAATCGCCCTTCACGGACGTAAATATGCGGAAGTAGTCCAAGGCGAAGAACGCTTACTCCGCGACGTGCTCCAAGTTTCCGTGGAATGAATTGACTTGCCGAGCACACCTAGTGCTTGTCCAATAACTCGCAAGTGCCATAAATCGTTTGCGCCAAAATTTACTCGGTAACAGTCACCACCTGATACGGTGTCAAACGCGGATACCAACAGGGAACCATCTGCCGATATTGCTCATAGATCTTTCCGAATCGAGTCACCAAGTCCTCTTCTTCCATGGGACGTACAACCAGTTGCCACGCTAACACTCCCAAAAGCGTGTAGAAGAAAATGGCGATGGAGCCCCAAGCCAATGCGACCGCAAGGCCCTGACCGATGCCGGCGATCGCCATCGGATTGTGTACATAACGATAGGGGCCGGAAGTCACCAAAAAATTGGTTTGATCTAATGGCATAGGTGTGCCCTTACCTATCACTACCATCCAAAAGGAACTCGATAGTCCCAGTAGTCCACAGCAGGCAAAAAGAACCAGCGCGAAGTTCATGCGGAACGAAAACCACTCGGCCGGTGTCGAGCCAAACGATTGAACCAGGAGATGCGGAATGAATACCAAAGTTGCGAACCACACTGAAATGATTTGAATGGTCGTCTTGGTTCCATTGACCAAATTGCCAGAGTGCTGGGCGGGCATAAAGGTCCAGCGGTGGAAGCAAAGCAGCGTGTTATAGGCTATCCAACCGTCATCATGACGGTTCCCAAATAGCCGCCCTGGGTCAGTATCGTCGCTTGGGTACAATACAACGTCGCATAAGCAAACGCTCCTAGAATAATCCACTCTAGTTGCGGTTGTTTGCGATACGCTCGTACCAAAGATAGGCCTGCAATCAAGAATAGATCGGGCCCAAGAAAGGCCTTAAACGCGATTGGGGGAATGCCCGGAAATTGGAAAGCTGTAAAGAATGATTCGCTAACCGACAAGCCGATCCACCACGCGAGAATCATGAAAGACTGTAGCAAATAACCGGTTTCTTTTATGGAACGACTCGCTCGGGAGTTTGTGATTACCGCAACAAACCGCTTTTGCGTCTACCGTAGGTCTGTAGTTGAGTTAACAACGCTCCCATAAAAGCACTGTCATTTTCCGTTGGTGTCGCTGCAATGGTATCAGCCGTTCATCGGTTTGGTGAAAAAGCTTAGACTTGCTAAGGATTTGCGCGGGTCGGACGGGGTTTGGGTGATCCACGCGAATCGCGTAAGCGGGAATTCGTTGCCGCAGCGGAAATCGACTCGACTCCTATTCCCTCTGCCCTGTTCGATCTGGTTCCAATCGGAGAGAATAGAGGTCATGAGTCGCTTTCGTCAGGTGCAGCTAGCAGAATCGCGTTAGCTCGAAACGAAAGTTAATCAACCAGCAGAGGGAGATCGAAAACATGGTAGCGCGAGTTGGAGAGCCTGCACCAAGTTTCGCGATGCAATGTGTGAGTTTACTGGATCGTGTTCCACGTTTGATGAGTCTTGAGGATTATCGTGGCAGCTGGTTGATGTTGGCCTTTTATCCGAGCGACTTTAGCTTCGTTTGTCCCACTGAGTTGATCGCTCTCAATTCTCACGTTTCCGATTTCCAGCAACGCCATTGCCAAGTGTTAGCGGTCAGTGCCGATAGTGTCGAGTCACATAGTGAATGGCTTTCGACTCCCATGGTCGATGGTGGCTTGGGGGCTATTCAATTTCCGCTCGCGGCCGACCCTGGTGGGCTTGCAGCTCAAGCGTACGGCGTATGGCTCGATAGTCGGCAGGTAGCAACGCGCGGACTTTTCATTATCGATCCAGATGGAATTCTGCAATATGCCGTGGTTCACAACTTGAGTGTAGGTCGCAATCCGAATGAAGTGTTGAGAGTGTTGGATGCGTTGCAAACCGGCGGACTATGTCCAGCCAATTGGAGTTCAGGTGATGGGAAGTTCGATCCTGAATCGGTTCTCAAAACGGGGACGGTGTTGGGGCATTATCGCATTCGCAAGAAGCTCGGTAGCGGTACATTCGGAGCGGTATTCGCCGCTTGGGACATTCACCTTGAACGGATGGTGGCGATCAAGGTTCTGAAAAGGAGTATCTTTGAATCACGGGAAACAGTTTTGCGCGAAGCACGAACGGCAGCTCATTTGAACGATCCCCATATCTGCACAATTTATGCTGTTGAACAAGAAGAAGGTTTGCCGTTGATTGCGATGGAATACATTGATGGCAAACCGTTATCGCAGCTGATCAACGAAAAGAGTTTAGATCCTGAGTTAAGCTGTAAGATTGCGTTGCAAGTGGCTGCAGGCATGGCGGTAGCGCATGGTGCGGGTGTGATCCACGGTGATTTGAAGCCTGCTAACATCATGATCAATAAAGATGGAATGGCGAAGATACTCGACTTTGGGTTGGCAAGAGTTCAACACATGCAATCGCAGGAATCCATTCGTCGTGAAGCTGCTACTGAAGGAACTTTGGGTGTGCGCTTTGAATCCGACTTCGAAGCCACCGTTGAATTTCGGCAGAGATCGGGTGACTACTCCACAAGTTTACGTGGTACCTTGGCATACATGTCGCCTGAGCAAGCCGGGGGGTATATCGGTGGGGTGGCCAGTGATACTTTTGCCTATGCGATTTTGGTCGCAGAAATGCTAACCGGCAAACGCGCCGACGCGTTATACCAACCCTTAGAATGGTTGGCCAAATTGCGAAGTGGTGATATCGTGGATGAAGTTTTGGATGGTCTGGATGACAGTTATCGCGATTGGCTTGGGGCCTTGTTAGCAAAAGAGCCCTCCCAACGCCCCGGCATGGCCGATATCTCGGATCGTTTGCAGCGTTTGATGACCTCAAGATCGTGGTCACTGTCCTCGTAGTGTGGCTGTCCTCGTAGTGTGGCTGTCCACTTAGCTCTTTGTAATGCAAGAAAGCTTATGCAGAATGAATCTAGAAGAACGTGTTGTTAAATTAGAAGCTCTATACATGCACATGCAAAAGCTGGTTCAAGATTTGGACCAAGTTGTGTTTGTACAATCGAAAAAAGTAGATCAGCTACAGCGTGATCTAAAGCTGTTGGTGGGTGAGCTTAGGCAACTTCGCGATGGAAGCCGTGATGGACGCCGGCCTGAAGAAGAGATTCCACCCCACTATTGAAAGCGAAATCGGCTTGGAAATGTGCAAAGCTTTCAGCCCTAAAGAATTGTGCCCAATTCCGAAAAAATCTTGAATCCGTTTTCCATGGTTCCGCGAATTCATTGTTGTGAGCCCAATTCGGGTCTTTCAAACAAGTCATCGAGCGGAAGGAAATTGGTATGTCGTTTTTATCGTGGCGAAACTGGTGTAGTGGAGTTCTGTTGGGTTGTGGGACTCTGGGGTGGTTTGTAAGCGCGAACTCTACCCAAGCGGGCGATATCGTGGATACCGCGAGCAAAGCGGGTGAATTCACAAGTTTAGTAGCAGCCGTGCAAGCGGCCGATTTAGTGAAGACCCTGCAGGGAAAAGGACCATTTACCGTATTTGCGCCGCAAGATTCGGCATTCGCTAAACTTCCCTCCTCAGCTCTGGAATCGTTGCTGGAACCCAAAAATAAAGCGACTTTGACGAGTGTATTGACTTATCACGTCGTGGCCGGGGAGTATACGGCAGCTGACTTGACGAAAAAGTCGGGTTTGGTCACTGTCAATGGGCAACGCATCGAGTTTAAAGCCCAAGATGGCGGGCTATCGGTCGATAATGCGAAAGTTGTTACGGCCGACATTCGATGCGACAACGGTCTAATCCATGTGATCGACACGGTCTTGATGCCCGAGAGCCAAACCATTCCTAAAGTGGCTGCCTCGACTGAGAAATTCAAGACATTGCTCAAAGCGGCTGAAAGCGCAAAGTTGGTCGAGACGCTGTCTGGCAAGGGTCCTATCACCCTATTTGCTCCGACAGACGACGCCTTTGCCAAGCTCCCTAAAGGGACGGTTGAAGGGTTGTTACAACCTGAAAATCGCGAGAAATTGGTTGCCATTCTCACTTATCATGTGGTCGCAGGTCGAGTTTATTCCGATGACGTGGCGGGCATTGAAAGCGCCGCATCTGTGGAAGGTTCGCCACTGAAAGTGACCGCTAAAGATGGAGAAATTTTCATCAATAAGTCGAAGGTCTTAATGACCGATATCGATGCTTCTAACGGCGTGATTCATGTCATCGACAACGTCCTCTTGCCACCCATGAAGAACGTAGGGGCCAAGAAAGTTCTTGAGAGCGTTGTTGCCAAGGGCTCCGATTTGTTTAATTCAGGACATCACGAGTCTTGTGCTAAGTTGTATCGAGGTACAATGCAAAAGCTGATGTCCGCCGAACTGCCTAAAGAAGTTAAGACTCACATGGCACGCACTATTTCCAAAGCAGAGCATCTCGATTGTCCAACCCAACAAGCTTGGGCCTTGCGTCATGGGATAGACGAAATGTACCAAATGCTCGGTGATGCGACAAAGTAAAGTTTGAGTGTCATCAAAATTGAATGGCTGACTCTTCTCAGGCTCTGAGAAGAGTCATTTTTGGCTAGACGGCACGAATAAGTTATGATTGAATTGCGTGGTTGCTAAAGAGTACCTTATGCCAATTGCCTTGCCCGAATCTTCAGCGCGATCTTCATCGCATCGTATTGAAAACTTTTTAGCCTCAGAGGCTCGCAAGATGACTGTTCCGTTATTGCCACGCGTGGCTGAAGGCGACCGAGAAGCGATCCAGGAGTGTGTCGATCGTTATGGTGGAGTTATTTGGTCGCTAGCCAATCGTTTGATTCGCAACAGGGAGGATGTTGAAGATGCCGTTCACGATGTCTTCATTGAACTTTGGCAAGCTGCGGCGAGGTTTGACGCAACTAAAGGAAGCGAATTGACTTTTGTGGCTATGTTAACGCGTCGTCGATTAGTGGATCGTTGGCGAGCTTATCTTCGCCGCGAAGTAAACAGT
>JBILTA010000211.1:0-8406 GCA_044371785.1 Pirellulaceae bacterium
AAGGGATACGATACCCTGTTTATCGGTTACACCAAACTGAGGTCCCAAGAGTCGTGGCGCAATAAGCACCACTCCCCGTTTGATTTAATTCTGAGTAAACCGCTCCGACTTTCTGTTCTAAACACTATCCTGCTTCTCGAAAGAGCCCATCAAGCAAAACTTGCCCTCATAGAATGCGTTGTTTAGACGGTGTCTTTAAAAGAACCTGTTCTCTGATATTGTGAACTGACTCAATTCGTTTTATCGCTTCTCGCGCCAGTTTGTCCCGCTGATCTTGAGCTGCACCTCGCACAAAAAGGGCAATGTAGGGGATCAAGATCAGTGATGACATGAGAAACAATACCACCGCAGTTACGCCAACAGTCGACCAAGCCTGGACTAAAGTGGCTGCAACTATAAAGCTCCCAACAGAAAACAACAAAATGAGACCAAGCGCTGTATAGATGCCAGCGTATTGAACATCCATCTCAACTTCTTCCTTCGAGATGCTCAACTGATTGTAGGCTCGAAGTCTTATTCCCTTGGAGCGTTGTTCCAGATAGCTCACAAACAGAAGAGCTACTGAGAGAAGACAAAGGGCAACAATCGCCAGGTAAATCGCTGGTCGCGCCACAAAGTAAAGTACTACGGTTGAAATGAGGGATAGCAGGATAAGAACTGCAATTAATGCCCTGGCACGTCTCATCATCACGTGCGCATCAGGTTCTCCATAACAGAACTTTCTCATTATCATGGTTTTCATGTTTCTTCTCTCACTTATGAAGGGACGGGCAACTGCAAATGGCTCGGACAGTCTTCGCTTCGTTCTTGTTCGCAAGAAAACGAAAAAAGCCGGGGACTGAGAAATGCAATCGCATCTCGCGTCACCGGCTTACGCTGCACTGGGCCACCCACGTATCATGAGGTGCTTTGTGCCTTGTCTTCCGTTATGTTGGCTTACAGGGATTCTGGTTGCTGAGAACTTGTTTGCTGAGGATATGTTTGTGGAGGATCTAGTGTCGGGCTCAGCGGCTGTTGTGTCTTTAGGGCACGTTCTGGCAAAAAGGCGGCCATCATCGTTTTGACTTACAGAACTCGCTATTGGTACATTATAGGGAGATTGCCAGCCAAGGCAATTTAAGGTGTCTTGCGCACCACCAGCAATGAACTGTGGTCGCTAGGAACGCTCTCAAGCGTTCTCCAATAAAAACTGTACTGCTCGTCGCGTCAATTCGGCAGCATTCTTGAAGCCCAATTTACGTTTTATGTTCTCGCGATGGGTATCGATCGTGTGATTGCTCAGCATGAGTTCATTGGCGATGGCCCCGCTGGTCTGGCCATTACCGATCATGCGAAAAATCTCAAGTTCTCGGTCGGTCAAGAGTTCCATCGGATCGGCCAAGTCGGCGCGGTTTCCCAATGCTTGAGCCACCAGTTTTTTAGTGATCTCATCGCTAACAAATCGCTCGCCTCTTAAGACAGTCTGTATGGCTTCGATCACTTTTTCGCCCGAGTCTTGTTTATTCAGATATCCTAGAGCTCCTGCACGCAAAGCTCGTTCGGCATAAAGCGATTCTTGGAATCCAGAAGCGACCAGCATCTTGATTTTGGGATACTTGGAATGGACGCGTTTAATCAGTTCGATTCCATGTCCGCTCTTCAGAGAGATATCGACAATGATTAGATGTGGGTTTGTTTTCGGTATGAGCTCAATTGCTTCATCTTCCGTGGTGGCTTCCCCGCAGACTTCAAGGTCAGGATAGGCGGATATGCGGAGTCTTAGCCCCTCACGCACCATAGAATGGTCATCGACAATCATTATTCGAGCCGGTGATACACACTTGCCCATTAGATCTGTCCTCCTTTCAAGATTTCACAATTCATAACGGTACCTCCCTTGGTTCCGCGAAGAAACTGAACTCTCCCACCAATCAAGTTGGCCCGATACTCCATGGTTCGCATTCCCATGCCTTTGGCGCTCGATCCATCGCTGTTAATAAGGTTGTTATCGAAACCACTTCCATTATCGCTGACTTGTAGAACAATGCGATCGGAAAGTAGTGATAAAAGTATGGTGATTTTGCTAGCCGCACTGTGGCGAATAGCATTGTTGACTGCTTCTTGTGCGATTCGATAGAGATGGGTTGCGACCGTGTTGTTCGGTACGGTTAGTTCACCAACACACTCAAACGTGCATTCAATATTCACGTGCGAATTGACGGTATTGGCAAGTTCGACCAAAGCAGATCGCAGCCCCTCAGCATCAATTTGTACTGGCATGATACCATGAGCTAAGTCACGGACATGTTCATTTGTTTCTGCCAATCTTTTGGCAAGCAAGGTGGCAGTGTCGCGCAGTCTGGCATAACTGGCGGCATCAAATTGCCATGAGGAAACACCCTCTTTGCCGGTTGGCGTAGCTATCTTGATGCAATCAAGTAAAGTGCTAGCGAATAAAGAGAGGCCAGTTAGCTCTTGTTGCGTACCATCGTGTAGTTCCAGGCCAATTCTTCGTTGTTCCATCGCTGCAATTTCGATAATGTGTTTCTGCATTTCTTTGCGACTCGAAACATCGCGAAGGATTCCGGTGAATAAGCCGAGATGATCTACTTGACTTACAGCCAAATCAGCTGGGAATGTGGTTCCATTTTTGCGACGGCAAATCACTTCCCGTCCAGTGCCAATGATTCGTGGTTCGCCCGTCGCTAGAAAGCGATGGATATAGCTATCATGTTCGCGACAAAATGGTTCTGGCATCAATATGCTGACATTCTGCCCGACAATTTCGGAATTCTCATAACCAAAGATCAACTCGGTGGAGCGATTGACACTATCGATCCTGCCTCGGTTATCGATAGTGATGATGGCATCGGAGGCGGTCTTTAGGATCGTGCGTATCCGCTCTTCACTTTGCTTAAGGGCCTCAAGCGTTTTTAACTGTGTAGAGACATCGGTGACCAAGGCGAGGTAAAGAGCTGGTTGTCCTGAGGCATCTGGGAGCATCGAAACGAACTTACGAACAGAGATAATAGAACCATTTTTATGGAGATAGCGATTGTCGATATCGACCGATAATACATTACCTGCCTTTAGATTTTGTAGGGCTTCTTGGTTTCGAGTTCGATCGTCAGGGTGAATCAGCGAGAGAAAATCGAGTTGATGCAGTTCGGTTTCGGTGTAGCCTACCAATTTGCAGAAGGCTGGGTTGCATTTCAGAAAAATTTTGTCTAGCCCGGCAATGGCGATGCCCGTTGCGGCATGGCTGAAAATTTCTTTGAAGCACGCGTCTCGTTCTTTTTGTTCAGCCTCGGCACGATTTCGGGCTGTTAGATCGATGAACGTGACAACAACACCTTCCAGAACTTGATCTAAAGTACGAAAGGGGAGAATTCTACGAAGGAAGCAACTGTTGTCTGCAGTGTAGACTTCTCGTTCAATGGGCTCGTCTTTGTCGAGTACATGGAGGCAGTCTTCGAAGAGCCGGTCGTTACCGATCTGTGAAGCAAAGTCGCGAATGCTTCGGCCTTCATCGGTTGGAAGAAGGTTAAACAACGGAATCGTGGGACGAGTAAATCGTTTAATTCTCAATTGACGATCCAAGTAAAGCGTGGCAATCTCAGTACTTGCCATTAGATTCAGGATCTCGCTATTGGACTTGTCTAACTCCCCGACTTTTTCCAAAAGTTGGCAATTGACTGTGCTCAATTCTTCGTTTAGCGACTGTAGTTCTTCTTTGGCGGAGCCTAGTTCTTCGTTGGAAGATTGCAATTCTTCGTTTGCATTTTCCATTTCTTCAATTGTATTTTGCAGTTCCTCACGCGTTGATTTGAGTTCGTACTCAAGGAGTTGCACTAGCGTGGGGCCATCGTCTTGAGGTGCGTTTTTATCGTGGAGTTCACCATCGGCTCGCCGTGATTGAGATTTTCGTGGTTTAGGGTGGTCACGAAACACGACCAAGATCATAGGTTCTGGACTATCCAATTCGAAGATCGGACGGGCGCTGATGGTACAGGCAAAATAATCGCCATCACGTTTTACTTGGGCGTTGTTGTCGCTGACCTCGATTCGTTGATTCAACGCGCTTTGGCAGGTAGCACGAATTCTCGTACGGAGTCCTGGTCGGGCCATGGCCAGCAAATCTTTGGAAAGTTCGCCTTTGGGAAACTCAAGGTAATCGCCCATCGTTCCATTTACATACAGGACTTCAAAGTTGCGATTGATAAGCGCAGCGGCAGGCGTGTAGTCGAGAAGATTCCGCTCGGTAATCTCCTTGTGGATCTTTCTTGGCAGAGTGGTGCGATGTTCGAGTGCACGTCCTAAAGGTGGATTTTCCCATTTCTCGATAGGGAGCGTAATGGATGAAGGGGTAGCCGTTCCGAGACGATGATAAATTCGCCATTTCTTCGAGAGCGGCTCAAAGAGATTCGTAGCGCGGCCAATAGTTTCCGCCGAGCCCAAAAATAGATGACCATTCTCGACTAAGCTGTAATGGAATAAAGAAATCAACTTTTGTTGAATTTCAGGCTTTAGATAGATGAGCAAGTTACGGCAGCAAATCAGATCTATTTTCGAAAACGGAGCGTCGCTAAGTAAATTTTGTTTCGAGAATATGATTGATTCACGGAGTGATTTTCTGACTTGGAAGCAATCTTCTTCGTAACTCAGGAAGAACTGTTTCAACTTGGCGGCCGGAACATCGCAAGTAATACTGGCCGGATAGACGCCGCGTCGCGCGGTATCAATCGCTTGTTGGTTGATGTCGCTCGCAAAAACTTGAATATTGACAGGTTTATGAGCAGCGCTAAATGCCTCAGAGAGGAGTATCGCTATAGAATAGGCTTCTTCGCCTGTGGCGCAACTCGGAACCCATACGCGAAAGGGTCTTACTTCGTCATGTTTGGTAACCAAAGTTGGGAATAGTTCTTTTTCGAGAAATGCAAACGCTTCGGGCTCTCGAAAAAACGCAGTGACACCAATCAAGAAGTCGCTGCACAATGCCTCAAGTTCTGCTGGACATTGAATCAACAACTCTAGGTACCTACCTAAGTCGTCAATTTGGACCAATCCCATGCGTCGTTCGACTCTTCGAAGCAGCATGTTGGTACGATAATTTCGAAAGTCATATTTGGTTCGGCTGCGAGCAAGTTCTAGTATGGTTTTAAGTTGTTCGCTGGCGTTGGCTGCGGATGCGATTTTGTCATGGTCTGCTTGCAAATAGGGTTGTTGGGCGTACCTCAACAACGTTTCAGGCATTTCAGTTGGAGTGAGAACAAAATCGATTAAGCCCGTTTGTATGGCGCTTTTGGGCATTTGTGCAAAGCCAGAAGAATCTGGGCTTTGAGCCATTGCCATCCCGCCACAGCGTTTGATTTCTCGGACTCCTTGTGTCCCATGTGTTCCTGTTCCCGAAAGCACAATACCAATCGCCAATTCTTCTCGATCTTCGGCTAACGATCGGAGAAAGAAATCGATGGCGGTTTGCGAGCCTATTGGCTCGGGAAGATCGCTCAATTGTAAATGACTATGGGCTAAGCTCAGAAAGTGATTGGGAGGGATGACAAAGACTGAGTTAGGTTCAAGTTTTTGGCCGTCCGTTGCCTGAATTACCCTCATGGTCGTGTGATGGGATAATAAATCGACCATCAAACTTTTATGTTTCGAATCTAGGTGTGGAACGACGATAAATGCCATTCCACTCTGGCTCGGCATTGCGGAAAAGAAGCTTTTGAGAGCGTCTAAACCACCGGCGGAAGCGACCAGACCTACAACTGGAAAACGGGGTATTGATGGCGCTGTATTCCCGTCAAACGCTTCGATTGCGGAGTTCTCGGACTTGTCCCTCGCCGCATCGCTGGGAGTAGCTGCTCGTTCGCCTTTGTCGTTATCTAAACGTTTTGCCATCAATGGGTCGCTTAACACTAGGACTCGGAGCGTATCTATTCTTGATGATACCAAATTACAAATTCTGGGCTCGCGAAAATTGCCACGAATCCATGGTTTTATGGGGATTGAAGGCTCTTGCGATGGTGCATGGGGAATGGCGGAATCCGCCATACAGCAAATAGCAAGCCACTCGATTGGAGTTGCCAAGATCGCTGCAACAATGGCCATTAAGCCATCAACCTTTTGCTTAGTTTCTTGAGGAAGAGCGCTCGTAAGACAAAGGTTGTGCGATACCGAATCGTGAGGGAATTCTCGGTTAGAGGAGGAGGTATCCCAATGACTACGCTAACTACTCAGCAGGACGCAAAAGTTTTTCTGCTGGGGCGAAGCAAGAGCAAGCTTACCAGTCAACGCGAAAAGCTGATTTTACAGGCAGCCCGTGAGCGTCTTGAGGCTACCCGGATCTATGAACTGACGCGTCTGAACTGTGAAGTTCAGGACGAGGTGCTCGTCATTTTGGGTACCGTCAGCTCATTCTACTTTAAACAACTTGCCCAAGAAGCTGTTAAGTCATTACCCGGGATAAAGCGTATCCTCAATCAAGCGGAGGTTGTCGATCGTGTTGATAGAAATGATTACGATCTAGAAATTGAAACGGCCACGCGTTCTCGGGATCTAATGCGATCAAAAAAGGCGAAGTAACAACACGTAAACGGAAACTATTTTTATCCGAAAGGGATGCACATTATGACAACGCACGCAGGTATTTGGATCGATAAAGAACATGCTGTATTGGTTAAGATTTCCGATGCCGCAGAAGAGATTGTTCGGTTTAGTTTGGAAGAGAATGAAGCTGTATCTCAACAATCGGGAGGCAGTTCGCAGGGAACACACCGGCAGTATGAATATATTCCTGAAGGACGTCTCGAAAGGAAAAAATTCGCTGATCGCAAGCGAATGTATATGTCGATCGAAGAAGCCTTGGACGGTACCGACTCGTTGTTGTTAATTGGACCAGGTGAGGCAAAAGGTGAATTTGCTAAACATATCGCGTTAAAGCGTATACCTTTAACACAATTTAGTGTTGAAGTATCTGACAAAATGACGGAACCTCAATTGGCCGCAAAAGTGCGCGAACATTTTGCCTAATTGAAGCACAACTAAGGCTTAAGCCTTGTCTTGAGAAAGTATCAAAGCTGAATAGGGTCCGATTCGGATCACGCCTTCGGCCGGATATCCCCTGCCCTGCAGATTGGATTCATCGTGAATCGAATCTGCGGGATTATTTGTGGCTATTGTATCAGGGCACGATGTATTGGCGAAATCGGCACTGTAGCCGTTCCAGTCGCTATTGAATCGAACGAGCCATTTTCCTTCACACGGAAATCGCAACCGATAGTTTTCATGCGCTGCGTGAGATAAATTGAGCACTACGACCACGTCATCTCCTGGTCCTGAGAGGTACCAGCGATGATAGGCGAGAACGTTATCGGCTTGATTTTGGTGAAACGCATTTATTCCTGAGCCGGTTAAGCCTCGCGTGGTATCAAAGCAGTTTAGGCGGAGATGGATAAGATCTTGGTAAAGTTTTACTAGCCCACCAAACTCGACAGATTTTTGCCAGTCGAGTGGATCTGTGTCCTGAAACCAGCCATCTTCGAGAAATTCCTGGCCTTGAAAGAGCATCGGTACACCAGGGGCTGTTAAGACGATCGCCGCCGTGAGGGTCGTACGTTTTTGAGCGTACCAGCTGTCTGGAGTTCCTCGGTCTATCTCGGAAGCCAGTCTAGATTTGCCATTGGCAATTTCGTCGTGTGATTCGCTATAGACGACGCGCTGGAATGGATCGCCGTTATAGCGACCTTCTAAGGCAAGTCGAACTTCATCGAGCGAGCGAGATTTGTCTTCAGGGGTAATAATCGCACGGCGGACACGGTGAACGAACTGCGAGTCCCATTGTGCGGTAAATCCGATGCCATTATGTTCGAGTTTTTGCGTGATGAAGCTGCTATCTCGCAAGTCTTCGGCGATTGTAATTTTGCCAGGGAAACGTTCCCTGAGTTCTCGATTGATCCAGGCAAGTAAATTCCAGCCGTCGGGTAGGTCGTCCATGGATTCATTGCTAGCGTTCACATTGTGGATGTAAACGGTCATATCGAGTCGTAGCCCGTCGATATGGTACTCTTCTAGCCACATGACAACGTTGTCGCGAATAAACTGACGTACTTCTGGACGTCCATAGTCAGGGCGAGTATCACCCCAAGGTGTTTTGGCACGCCAGTCATTATAAAAATAGATTCCTCCCAAGCCATTTTCGCTCCACCCATCAAATTGCCAAAGGTCGAGATCACTAGGGCCGAAGTGATTATAGACAACATCCAAGACTACGCCGATGCCGAGTCGATGTGCGGCCAGCACAAAGTTCTTGAGTCCTTTTGTGTTCCCGTAGTTGGCTTCAACAGCAAAGATACAAGCTGGGTTGTATCCCCAAGAAGAGAAACCAGCGAATTCTGCAATGGGCATCACTTCAATAACATTGATCCC
>JBILTA010000788.1:0-2573 GCA_044371785.1 Pirellulaceae bacterium
GAGGGCTCTCTCATTCCTCATTGGAAGACAATTGTCGGATCAACAGGCTTGTACACCAAGTACTGCGACACAGATTGCATGATCGTAGGAATCGATTCACGGTCATCGATCCCCCTTACTGATTCTTGAAAACTCAACACGGATGAAGGATGTATATGTTGTTGCATTCCATGACCACTTAGAGTCGAGGAAAGCGTGAAGTACTACCAATCCGAATTCGTCCAGCGCCGTTCGAGCGATTCTGAGCGGATTGGCCCACCGAGAAAACACCTCCCAAATAAGTCCGTTTCCCTTAAACGACTCGCCTCAATCCAGCCAACGCCTATTGTAACCGCTGCAGTTACAATTTACATTAACGCTCATGGACACCAGCTTTTACGTTGCTTCACATCTACTTGGATACCTTGCTTGGAGGCAGGGTGCTGGCGATACGTGGGTTTCTTCCGAGGAACTTGGAAAGAGCATCAATACGCATTCCGTTGTAGTGCGGCGTGTTGTTTCCATGCTTCGCTCCAAAGGCTTGATCGTTACTCGTCGCGGCGCTCAGGGTGGTTGCCAATTGGCTCGACCTGCTCGAGCCATTAGTTTGGCCGATGCGTTTGAGGCGGTGATGCCTCCCGACGCGTCGCTAATCAACTTCGGCGCGTCAGACGATTCCGAGTGTCCAGTGGGCCGGCACATAGAAGCTGTTTTGAAAGAGGTTGTGGCGGAGTCCGAAGCCGTATTTCGAAAAAAACTGAAGCAAACCTCCATTGAAGAATTTACAGACAGAGTCGTCCAACGCTTGACGCTGGAAGTCGCTTGCACGCCCAAATCCAAACGACGATCAGCAGATGCGTAAGTGTCGTTTCGTTTTTACTTCGGCACGCAAACTAAACCAACCATCATCGAACTAGAGGGAATAGAGATGTCGGAAAATCAGGAACAGAAAACGACTGCCGCTGTGCCAGCACTGCGAGTATGGCCGGCGGCTCTTCTAGTAATCGCAATGGTGTTGATTCGCAAGTTACCAGACACGATGGAATCGCCCAGCATAGCTGTGTTCATGCTTGGATTTATGGGGCCGGCTGGTATCGGTGCGTTAATCATGGTGTGGTGGCTTGCCGCTAGCCGAGCAAGCTGGAAAGAAAAACTGATTGGATTCGCTGCGGTCAGTGTCATCGGCGCGGTTTCAACCTGGCTTTGCCATTTCACCATGCAAGGAATGGGAGTCATCATCTTCATGATTCCTGTGGGTATGGCCGCTTTCGCTATCCCATTGATTTTGTTTGGCAGGTCACCGTCAATTCGTTTGCCAATAGCTCTTGTTTCAGCCTTCATTGGCTTCGGTTACTGGGATCTACTTCAGTCCTCTGGCGTTAACGGAAAGTTTGAGTCTGACTTTGCTTGGCGTTGGGAGTCGACCGCAGAAGAGAAATACCCCAAGAGCTTGACAGAGCAAGAATCGATAAAGAACGCGGAAACAACCGAAACACCGATAACACTCGCTTTGTCCGTTTGGCCGAGCTTTCGCGGGGCGGGACGAGACGGAAAAGTTGCTGGGGTTTCGCTGGCTGAAGACTGGAAGACGACCCCTCCCAAACTCATTTGGAAATCTCCCATTGGACCAGGTTGGTCGTCATTCACAGTTGCCGGTGAAAGGTTATTTACCCAGGAACAACGTGGAGAAAAGGAAGCAATCTTATGTCTTGACGCGACATCGGGAAAAACCATTTGGGTTTATGAATACGAGGGCCGCTTCTGGGAGTCGGTAGCAGGCGCTGGCCCAAGAGCGACACCCACCATCGCCGATGAAGGACTCTTTTCACTCGGAGCCAATGGCGTTTTGACCTGCTTGAATGCAATGACAGGCCAAAAGATTTGGGAGCGAGACCTACAATTGGATGCAAAACGCAAACCACCGATGTGGGGTTTCGCTTCATCGCCTCTGGTCACAGAAGGCGTTGTGGTTGTCCATGCAGGTGGGAGCGATGAACATGGATTGTTGGCATACGATGCAAAGTCAGGCGAATTGCGTTGGTCTATTCCCTCTGGCGACCATTGCTACAGCTCAGCTCAGGTGGCCAGCTTTGATTCGGTGACAGGAATATTGATGGCGACCAATGCGGGGCTGCAGTTTGTGAGTGCGAAGGACGGTAGCAAGATATGGCAGTATGATGCACCCAGCGCCAACTATCGAACTCTCCAGCCTTTGGTACTTGGTAACTCCATCCTGTTGGCCGATAGTTTGGGTGACGGTACCAAACGTATCACCGTTTCGCGAGTCAATGAAGAATGGCAGATTCAGCTGGATTGGGCGTCGAGAGATATGAAACCCGACTTCAATGACTTTGTAGAATATGAAGGCAATCTGTACGGCTTTGATGGAAGTATCTTTGGCAGTGTGAGTATGGCCACCGGAAAACGAAATTGGAAAAAAGGCCGCTACGGAAACGGACAAATTCTTTTGCTTTCCGATTCAGGGCAATTACTTCTTACATCCGAAACAGGGGACTTAGTATTGCTGCAAGCTGACCCGAAGTCGCTGGTAGAGCTAGCGAAGTTTCCGGCGGTTGAGGGCAAAACTTGGAATC
>JBILTA010000787.1:0-2573 GCA_044371785.1 Pirellulaceae bacterium
CCAGGCCAGAACAACGTATGAAAATAAGTGATGTCCTTACCGAGATCCACCATTTCATCGGTAAGGACATCACTTATTTTCATACGTTGTTCTGGCCTGGTATGTTGAAGTCGTCTGGTTACAACTTACCAAAGCAGGTACACATTCACGGGTTTCTGACCGTGGGTGGTGAGAAGATGTCGAAGAGCAAAGGCACCTTTATCAAAGCGGCCACCTATCTCAATCATTTAGACCCAGCCTATTTGCGTTACTACTACGCCAGTAAGCTTGGGCCAAGGTTGGATGATCTCGATTTGAATCTTGAAGAGTTCGTAGATAAAGTGAATGCGGACCTTGTCGGTAAAGTGGTGAATTTGGCCAGTCGCACCGCGAAGTTCGCTCAGGCACACGGCTTAAGTTCGCAATATCCTGATGATCAAGGTTTGTTTGCGGCAGGTGTTGAAGCAGGGGACGAAATTGCTGCAGCCTACGAGAGCGGCGACTATGCCAAAGCGATGCGCATCATTATGGAGTTAGCTGATCGTGCTAATCCTTATGTTGAGCATGCTCAACCGTGGGTGCTCAATAAGGATCCGAATAACGCTGCCCGATTGCAAGAAGTTTGCACGGTTGCCTTAAACTTGTTCCGGCAACTTGCGATCTACTTGGCACCTGTGTTGCCGAAGTTAGCAAAACAGTGTGGCGAATTGCTCAATGATCCCATTGTATCGTGGGAGCAAGCGAAGCAGCCGCTGTTGGGTACTAAAGTGTCAACGTTTACACACATGATGCAACGTGTGAAGAAAGAGGATATTGAAAAAATGATTGAAGAAAGCAAGCCAACAGAGCCAACTGAAGCTGCAGTCAGTGCACCTATGACGGGGTCGCAGTGGAACGATTCCGGTGAAGCGTTAGCGAAAGAACCATTAGCCGCTACGTGCACCATCGATGACTTTACCAAGGTGGATTTGCGTGTAGCACGGATCGTCGCGGCAGACGAAGTTCCCGAGGCTCGTAAGTTGCTGAAGTTGACCGTAAGTATGGGTGGCGATGCGGTTCGCACCGTTTTCGCAGGCATCAAGGCTGCCTATAAACCCGAGGATTTGGTGGGGCGATTGGTTATCATCGTCGCGAATCTACAGCCTCGCCAAATGAAGTTTGGTTTGAGCGAAGGGATGGTCGCTGCTGCAGGTGAAGGAGGAGCAGAAGTTTACCTCTTAAGTCCCGATAGTGGCGCGAAGCCTGGTCAACGAGTGCATTGATCTGTGTTTGGGACACAAGCGGCTTGGAGAATTCGATTAGCGAGTCGGTTGATTTTGAAGCCGACTCGCAATCCGCTTGATGCCTCGCAATTGCAGCGATTGGTTGTTGAAACGCGCGGGCTCAAGCAAGAGTTGTACTGTTCGACGAAATCGATGGATGACGTCGCGCCGGATATCTGGATTTTGAAGATCCCAGGTTCAACCGGACGAGCCGAAAAGGGGACCTCATTTCCGGCGGAGTTAATGGCTGCCCAGTTGCATGGTAAGCGAACCGCTGTACTCACTTGGAATCTACCCGGCTATGGGCAGAGTGAAGGTGACGCAAATCTGAAACTGGCTGCAGAGTTATTGCCAGAAGTTGTCGACGCAGTTGTTCAAAAGTTGAAGTGGTCAGCGGTTCCATTAATTGCGATGGGGACAAGTCTTGGGGCTGCCCTCTCGATTCATCTTTGCACCTGTCGCAATGTGGCCGGGGTTGTGCTCTGCAATCCACCATCGCTGCCCGAACTCATGCCGCGCTACAATCGATGGTGGAATTTATGGCTAGGGGGAAGTTTTATGGCACAGTCCATACCACCAGCGCTGCGAACCATCTCGATCGTGGAAAAGATAAAAGCACCGGCTGTGTTGATTACCTCTATGGCGGATCGCGTGGTGCCACCAGAGTTGCAAAAACGCATTGCTGAGAGTTACGCTGGGCCATTGCAAGTTATCGAGATAGTGGGGGCGGACCATGACTTACGTATGGCTGAGATACCAGAAGAAACGATACTACCCGCTTTAGATTGGTTGTTGACGAAAGCGGGTATTGAAACATAAAGACGGGAAATGTCAAAAGAGAGATCGTAGAACTGTGGTTGCGAAAGAAGGTTGAGGTACGCAATGCGTTTTGAAGATAAAGTGGTGATCGTGACTGGCGGCGCAAAGGGGATTGGGCTCGGCTGCGTTGAGGTCTTTCATGATGAAGGCGCGAAGGTCATTTTGTTGGATCGAGATCATCGTAGCGCTGAAGAAGTTGCTGCAGCATTGAATCATAAGCGATACAACTCGGCTGCAGCCTATGCATGTGACGTGGGGGATCTAACGCAACTGACAAAGACAATGAGCTTGGCTGTCAATCATTTCGATCGAGTGGATTGCTTGATCAATAATGCAGGTGTGCATCCACCCGACACACCAATTGAGCAGACAACGGCAGCGGAGGTTGTCGATTTGCTAAAAGTCAACTTTGTCAGCACATACCTGGCATCGATGGCTGTAATCGATGCCATCAAACGCACGCAGGGAACGATTATCAATATCAGTTCAATGACGGCTGTATTGGGGCAAAAG
>JBILTA010000790.1:0-2565 GCA_044371785.1 Pirellulaceae bacterium
ACAAGGGTATCGTCCCATTCTTAAGAAAGAACTCGGTTCGAAAGAATTTAAGCTCATCTATGACACAGGTGGAGGACGCATGACTCGCAACGTCCCTGTTCCACTTCCTGATCGTAATCGATTTTCACTGAATGAGGATGACATTCTCACTTTGGCAAAATGGGCCGCCATCATCGAAGAGCATTACAGCGCGAAGCGAGGAACATACACTCCGATGGACATGGAGTGGGCCAAAGATGGTAAGACGGGAGAACTCTTTATTGTTCAAGCCCGCCCCGAGACGATTCACTCGCGACGCAATACCAACGTATTGGAATCCTACAAAATCCAATCCGCCGGCGCAAAAGTTCTCGCATCGGGTCGATCGGTGGGCGAGCGAATTGGAAGTGGAAAAGTACGTGTCATCAGTGATGCAAGTCGACTTCAAGATTTACAACCTGGCGAGATTTTGGTTACAGACAAAACCGATCCCGACTGGGAACCCATTATGAAGAAAGCTGCCGCCATCGTAACCAATCGAGGTGGTCGCACCTGTCACGCTGCCATCGTCAGTCGAGAACTCGGACTACCTGCCATTGTAGGCGCCATGGATGCGACAGAGAAACTTACCACTGGTACCACAGTTACCGTCAGCTGCGCAGAAGGCGATACGGGCTTTGTGTACGATGGAAAAATGGACTATCAACATCAGGAATTAAATGTTAGCGACCTCCAGCGTCCCAAAACAAAAATCATGATGAACGTTGCCAATCCGGACGAAGTCTTTTCATTATCTTCGATCCCCAATGATGGTGTTGGCCTCGCCCGCATGGAATTTATCATTGCCAACCATATCAGAATCCATCCGTTAGCTCTATTGCAATTCAACTCCATGCAAGACCTGGAGGCTCGCGGCAAGATCGAAAAAGCTACTTTAGGATACAGTAACAAGGCAGAGTATTTTATCGATCGCTTAGCTCGCGGTGTCGCTATGATCGCAGCAGCCTTCTATCCCAAAGATGTAATCGTTCGCATGAGCGATTTTAAAAGCAATGAATATGCTAATCTTATCGGTGGTCGAGAATTTGAACCGGTGGAAGAAAATCCGATGATCGGCTTCCGAGGCGCATCACGATACTACGATCCAAGATTCAAAGAAGCCTTCGGTTTAGAATGTATTGCGATGAAACGCGTACGCGAAGAAATGGGGCTCACCAATCTCAAATTGATGATTCCCTTCTGCCGCACTGTCTCTGAAGGAACCAAAGTACTCGATGTCATGGCAGAGTACGATTTGGTCCGCGGCCAAAATGGACTCGAAGTCTACGTCATGTGCGAAATCCCTAGCAACGTGATCGCTGCCGAAGCCTTTGCCCAAATCTTTGACGGCTTTTCCATTGGTTCGAACGACCTAACCCAACTCACGCTTGGTGTCGATCGAGACTCGGAAATCGTTGCTCATGTCTTCAACGAACGCGATCCAGCCATGTTAGAATTCTTCAGCATGGCACTAGAACGGGTGCGAAAGACGGGGCGCAAGATCGGCATTTGTGGCCAAGCTCCGAGTGATTACCCCGATTTCGCACGCTTCTTGGTGCAACACGGAATAGATAGTATTTCCTTGAATCCAGATGCCGTGATCAAAACCACTCTCGAAATTTTAAAAGTCGAAGAAGACTGCTCCATTCAAAGTGAATCCTAAAAACGTCGAACTAACTAGCCATGGCATAATCTGTGATCAAACAAGGATAATCGATGCGTTCGCAGAGCCAAGCGAGTTCAGCTTTCTATACCCCATTATCCTATCGTGAGAAGCTGGCAATCCTGGCAACAAAAGAATATGATGCCGATGGAATTCAGATACCCAACCAAGCTCAACAGCTGCTCGATGGCTTCGAACAAAGTGGTTACGGAGGGCTTCCGATCCTCTTCGCCAAAACGCAGCTTTCGCGAGCTTTACTCTGCCAATTCACGATGTTCGATTGGCAGCTGGTGTAGGCTTTGTTCTAGCCTTGACCGAGGGTATCAAGCTTATGCCGGGATTTCCCAAAACTCCAGCAGCTATCGGCATGGACCTCGCACCAGATGGGAGCATCATTGGACTAAAGATGAAATGAAATACCTCCCGTAACGGCTGGTCCGATGGCCCAATAGCCGTTTACTCCCTTCCTCCATCCTACATATTCGGTTGAGTACAGAGATCGGCTCGTAAAAAAAGGTCGCGACGAAATCTACATTCGCAAGACTAGAGGGCAGAGAATCTCTCAACTAGGACTGATATTCCTGAGTTTGAAACGCGCACGAAGCCACCTACTTCAATTCGAACTTCCCTTTACCATGATAGCTCGAATCTGATCTGTACAGGCTATGATCAGTTCGATCAATCTTGCGATTTCAATCACAAGCTTCCCATCGATCCATTGGCGAATCATGGCGAGATTCGACTCAGCAAGCGTTAGCGCCAACCACTCGCGGTTTTCAGCGTGGACAATTTCGTTCACCAAGAGGTTCCTGTACTCCCGTGCCAGCACGCTTACAAGCTGGTCACGGGCCTTGGCATCCATGAAAAGCGAACGAGCCTGAATC
>JBILTA010000789.1:0-2565 GCA_044371785.1 Pirellulaceae bacterium
CCATGATCTGCAGCGCGAAGTACGTTCGATCTGTGAGGACATGAATGTGGTGTATAGCGTTTATGATGTGGCTCATGCCCAGATTACCGCGTTGCCTTATGCTCCCGATGAAAGCAAGCCACTCGCGTTTGCGCCCGCACCGCTTAACGCCGAGGACTTCCACGCCGTTGCCAATGAAGTCGTTCTACGGTTGCAGTCGTAGCACGGCAGTTGTAGCACGGCAGTCCCCTGCCGTGCCTGCACCCAAAACAAATTCACCACACGCATGCGGGAATAGAACCTGTACTCAACGCGTGCTCGGCAGCAACACTAACAGCCGATAAACTTTTCTCAGTTCCGGACTGCCGAGCTACAGCCGATAAACTTTTCTCAGTTCCGGACTGCCGAGCTACGCTCCCGAAACATCGGGCTTCAGATGCACCGATACACTCAATGTTTGGTTGCCGCCGCCAATGAATAGTCCGTTTACAGGACAGACATCTCGATAGTCACGCCCCACTGCCAACACCACATGCTCGTTCTGCACAATTAACTTGTTCGTCGGATCAAAATCAATCCACCCCAACGAACCCGCAAACAAACTGACCCAAGCATGGCTCGCATCTGCCCCCACTAATTCCGATTCCGTCTCGTCGGAATAAGTTCGCACATAACCACTCACGTAACTTGCAGCGAGTCCCAAGCTACGGAAACAAGAAAGTGCCACGTGGGCTAAGTCCTGACATACACCACGTTTCTTCTGAAACACTTCCGGCACCGTGGTAGTCACCGTCGTCGCAGTGGGATCGTACACAAAATCTTTATGAATACGTTCAATCAACTCAAACGCTGCCGCCAAGATGGGGCGACCTTTCGGAAAACTCCGGACGGCATACTCATACGCAATCGGCAGTTTGGGAGCTAACGCTGTTGGAAATGAAAACTGATATCGATGCAGACCGTTGCCCGTAATATCCGTTTTCAATTGATGTACCACCGAATCCCAAGAAGGGGAGGGCATCTTCAATTCGATCAATGGCCTATTGACCTCAACCTCAGCATGCGACGTAATCTTCAACTCCGCATGTGGCTCATAGACATCGAAATGACTCACCAAATTCGCAAAATAATCGCGACGATGCGAAATCATTTCAGGTTTCGGTGAAATACGAAGCCTCCGCCGCAATAATCGTTGCCCTCCTCGATTACGTGGCGTTAAGCGCAGCTGATTTTGCGATAAAGCGACCGGTTCACTGTATTGATAAGCGGTCGTGTGGCGAATTCTGTAATGCGTCATGCTGTCTACCCCATCGTCCTGGCCGCACGTGCATGCACCAAATAGCGAGCATTGAGCAAACCAAAGAACTGAGGCAACTCATGAGTCATCTCGTCCAATCGTTCGATCAACTCAGCATAACCCTTGTACGGTGCAGTACCACTTAACATCGCAATATCAGCAGCCCGAATTCGATGTTCAACGGCCTCAATCAATCTTTGCTCTGCTGTTGGCAAAGGACTATTTTCATACCGCGCCAACTCGGCCACATGATTCGAAATCGCTTGGACTTGATACGCGACCGACCTTGGATTGGTTTCATCCGTCAACAACAGGTCCAATACAGCACTCAGAGACCATTGTGCCAAATAGCGAGAACGATATGTCATCGAACTATCGGCCACTTCCAAAAAGGCTTCCCATGCAGATGGCCCTGCATCCGGCTTCTCACACAGCCCACGCACTAAACCGATAGTCGATGTGCTTCGCTCTAGTCGTCGACCGATATCGAGGAATCGCCATCCAAACGTTCGCGTCATACTTTCCGCGACCATACCAGCGAAGCCACTCAAGTCCATGATCAACCGACCCAGCACCGTCAATACTTCGCTCGGCTCCAAAGAGTCCGTTGGCCGACTCAGCGACAATTGATGATCGAGGTGATAAAGCATCTGCCACGAATCAGGCGATAAACGATCCCGCAATTGGGTAGCAATCCTAAGAATTTGCCCCAACGTCGCTTTCAAACCACCCGACTGATGCGGATCCAATAACGTGTTGGCTAGCGCCTCTTCATAGTTTCCAAGCCGATCCCGAATCCCCTCCACCACATATCCTGGCTCAATCAAACCATGATCGGCCAACTGTCGCAACAACAGCGGAAACTCGACCAACTCCCATTGATCTTCTTCACCCGCCATTCGTGAGTATACGGTGCGCAGCAATCGAGCCGACTGCTCGACTCGCTCGCAATAACGACCAAGCCATAAGAAGTTATCTGCGACACGCGACGGCAATTCAGGTCCAATGCGACGCAAAGTGATCGGTGCACCAGGCTGATGCAACAACGTTACCGGCTTCACCGGTTCGTCCGCTAGCACCCAGACGTCTTTGCTGCTGCTACCGACAAGCACATCATATTCGAGCATCTGAGAATCGTTGGCAACACGCGCTAAGCCACCTGGCAAGACGTGATAATTTTCACCATCTCCAACAAGATAAACTCGCAGCGCCGCTCGCATCGGGACCAACCGATTGTCCAACCAGGCGGGCACTGTGCAACGATTGACCTGTTCCTGGCCCATATAAGC
>JBILTA010000791.1:0-2563 GCA_044371785.1 Pirellulaceae bacterium
AAAATAGTCTCTTTTAAGCTGAATAAGGCTCGAGCCAATTCCGTCCAACTGTTTTGTGGCACAAACTCTTTCGGCACCGCTTCGTATTGAGCCAACTCAATTCTTAGAGCCTGTAATTCACTTTGATGTCGCTCGACGTTTGCCCGATCTTCGTCGCCGAGCGAAGCTATGATCGTGGCCGTTGTTATGGCCGCTGGAAATCCGTGAAAGCTTGCCTCAACCTCTTCTGCCGCCAGCGCTCGATCATACAACTGAGCACGAAAAATCTTGCCACTTAATAGTCGGTTGCCCTGCGCTGGCAGATGCCGGACTCCTATGCCGACGACGCTTTCACCCGCACGAAACAACACAGGGCCGTTGGATTGGTATTCATTTCCATAGGGTTTCCCATTGCGATAACCTACGATCCGTCCATCCGGATGATAGGATATAGCCAAATGCACAATACTATTGTTCGCTTCGGTATCGTCATAGCCACCAAAGGCACGTGTTCGTTCGAATCCATTGCTTCCCGCCAACCAATGCTGACGTTGCTGCTCGCCAAATACAATGGCGTCAAACACATTTCCATCACGAGTCTGCACCGATAAGACGCCACCACCTTGTTGATCTAGATTATCCAACTGCACCCAAGCTTCCAAAGTCTTCGCTCGTAGATCTTTCTTGAGCGGCTCGCTCACCGCATAACCCGCTGGACCTACAATCACATGGTCGCTTTCATGTTTTGCCCCATCATGCAACGTGAGTGGTATGCCCTCCATTTTATCCAAAAGGTTTTCCTTAAACTCCCAACGCACAATCGGCTGCAGCGAGGCTGTGGCACTTGCTTCCTTGCCACGATCGGACAACATTTTTTCGATGAGCTTCTCACGTGCAGGATCCAACAGCTTGGCCATCTCCACTCTCAATAACTCTGCACGCTCGCTCTTCTCGCGGACCACTTCGATAAGACGTCGTTGTTCTTGTTCCGTCTCGACCAGAAAAGACCGCAAACTCTCGGTTTCTTTTGTAGTCGGCAGCCTCCCCGTTACGGACAAAAACATTTCTTGTAGCCGACTCGTCTCATCGGAAAACTTCGAATCGTTCAGAATGGAACTGGCCCAACTCGCAGCCCAGCCAGTTACTCCCTTGTCATTCATAAACGCTAATGATTGAGCGGGAACGTTAGTGACATCTCTTCGACCTGTGCAACTAAACGGCTCTGGAAAATCAAACGCTCGCAAGAGCGGGTCTAACGCATTGCGTTGAACGCGGAGGTAGACGGACCTACGTGGAACATTACTATCGATGGGCGGGCCAAACATGTCGCCGTTCAACAAACCACTGATCGACAGCAAAGTATCTCGAATAGACTCCGCCTCGAGCCGACGTAGATTAGCATGGGTAAGAAACTCATTTTCCGGATCCTTCTCCAAGGCCTCGTCGCTTGGCCGCGAAGAGAGTTGCCAGACCTCCGACATTACCAATTCGCGAATAAGCAGTTTAAACGAGCCCTTTTTGTTATCCCGAAAATCGCTCGCTAAATGATCGAGCAGATCAGGATCTGATGGAAGCGAGCCCAATTTGCCAAAGTTATCTGTGGTTAGCACTAAACCACGGCCAAACAAATGATGCCAAACTCGATTCACAATCACTCGATAAGTCAGTGGATTATCCTCGCGCAGTAAATCCTCAGCTAACTGCAAGCGCCCACTTTGATCAGCGGGATATGGAGTTGCATCGACGGCTTGCAAAAATCTGCGAGGAACTTTTGCTCCCAGCTGCTTATGGTTCCCGCGAATGTATAGCTCTTGATGACGTCCAACTGTTTCATCCAATCCTGGAACGCGAATTGGAATTTTGATCTCTGCTTCTATGCGGCGATAATCGCGAGCCAAATCGGCCAAGGTCTCATCCGCAGCAACCGAATTAAACAACTGCTGACTTTCAAGTGCCGCCCCTAACCAATATGCATCGATATCATCGCACCTACCGTCGCGCCAACGTTCGACAGATTCTGCTAGTCCTTCCCAATAGGCAGCGAACACTTCCTCCGTTGACTTGGGCATCTTCTTTATCGCATAACGATAGAAACCTGTTTGCTGTGAAAGTGGTTCTGGCGGACCGGGCTTATCTGCGGGCAGTATCAAGGTTTCCGAAATACCGAACCAAGATCGATTTGAACCGTTGACCAGAAGCGGCGCATCTCGTCCAGTTGCCAATTCCAAATGGATATCGTCACCCTGCCAATACGCGACATCAAACTTCTGCCAATGCCATTTAGGGCCAATCGAGGCAGTTGGAAATACCACACCATTACGAGGATAGTCTTGAACGACATATCGAGTTTGAGCGGAACCATCCCCCTGCACCCGCATCCAAATCTGATACTTATCTTCGAGCTTGACGTCTTCGGTCGTCAAACGCGCAGGGTCTTTACTGCTCAACAAATGTGAGTAAACACCAGCCGGATACAGGCCCGTCAACAGATTATCACCCTCGGCTGCTACAGAAAACTCGCCTGGGCCCGTTGCTTTGTTGGCGATCCCCTTTCCTTCAAAATACCAGTGATCTTCACTCGTGG
>JBILTA010000792.1:0-2561 GCA_044371785.1 Pirellulaceae bacterium
TTCCAATGGAAGAATACTTTTCCAATTGGAAAGATATAAGGCGAATTTAATTAAGCAAAGAAGTAAATAGGCGTAAGGGCGTATTATATGATAAATCTAGGAAGTCGTGTGGCCTTGGTAACCGGCAGTTCGCGTGGAATCGGTCGGGCAACTGCCTTAAAGCTGGCGCAGGCAGGCAGTGATGTTATAGTAAATTATGTGTCATCCAAGTCGGCCGCACTTGAGACCGCCCAAGAGATTCGGAAGCTTGGGCGCAGGGTATGGGTTGTCAAGGCTGATGTGAGCGAAGAGCAGGACGCCGCAACCATGATGAACTTCGTGAGCCAAGAAATAGGTAAGCTGGATATCATTGTTTGCAACGCGGCGACAGGTGGGTTCAGAAGCTTAATGAATTCTGAACGTAAGCATTTCGAGCACGCCATGGCGACCAATGTTTTGTCAATGGTGTTTTTGGCTCGCGCCGGTTTGCACTTAATGACCAATCGACCTTATCGGACCAAAATTGTAGGCATTTCAAGCCATGGAGCTGATATCGCGCTTCCAATGTATGGTTTGATCGGAGGTTCGAAAGCCGCGTTAGAGAGTGTGGCCCGGCATTTGACGCTCGAAGTGGGGCACCTCGGAGTTAATGTTAACATCGTAAAAGCAGGCCTAGTTCGCACAGACTCAACGGATCGTTTGCCGAACGCAGAAGCGATGTTCGCTGGCCGTGAACATAAAGCAATGATGGGGACACGCGTTTTGGAAGCAGAGGATGTTGCAAATGCGGTTCTCTTCTTGGCCAGTCCATTGAGTGATCTTGTGCAAGGGGAGACTTTGACCGTGGACGGCGGATCCGCAATACATGTCTGACAGCTTTTCGTCCGATAGTGAAGAGTTAGCTTTCGAATTTGGATGGAACCGAGCCATCATCCAAGAATGTCTTGTGGTTATCGTCATCAACGGCACAATCGCATGGTTTGTGTTCCGAGGACGAACCGATATCGTGTGGCTCGGGTGGGGAGGGATCTACTCGCTTCTTTTTCCGATGTCCATGATTCTCCCTTTCTTCAGTAGCTTTTTTGGTTATCGACTCGGTTGGGGATATCGCCAATTGAAGCGAAAAGCTACTCCTGCTCCAACCCTTTCAATATGGTGGTTATGGGGTATCGTTACGGGGATACTGAGTGGCTTAATTGGGGCAATGGTTATGTTGCTGGGGCTTGAGTTGGGTGATTTTATTTGGCCGCGCCACGAGTTTTCGCATATACAGGCTTCAGGAATCGTATGTCTTTTGGCAGCAGTGATGGCAGCAGTGTTTCATCCTGTCGGTATTTGCTTGGGGATGTTAGGCCCATTCTTTGCTAACCGGCAGTCTTCGTGATTGGCTTTGCAGCAAGGTCATGCCAAATGATTTCCGTTGTCCGAGAGGGATCGTAATCCCAAACGGCTTTGCTGAAGCATGCCAGCCCAGGAGTCGTCCGCGCGGCCGGCGCAGCGTACCGATTAGCTACGGCATCCACAAAACGTGGCCGGTTTCTGGAACGCATAACCAAATTGCCGGTCATCAGGCGTAAGCTCTAGCTCAATTCTGCAAACGAAGAAATAGGTCTAGTCAACCGTGCTACAATGCCCGGCAGAGGCGGAGATCTAAGTCCAATCTCCCGTTACCAGACTGGCATCAAGAGAAACCGGTTGGTATTCGCGAAGACGCCCGCCACTGGATCGCTAAAGTCTACTTACCAAGGTTTCACTTATCCTGTATTCGCCATGAGTATTGACATCATCCACCGTTCGATTGCACCACTCCGCGACTCGTTGTTGCAGCACCCGCTCTATAGTGTTCTAGAGAACGAAGCTGCTCTCAAAACGTTTATGGAGTTTCATGTGTTTGCGGTCTGGGACTTTATGTCGCTCCTGAAAAAACTGCAAATCGAAATCTGCTGCGTTTCGCTTCCTTGGCTACCGCCAAAAGATTTGCCCACCGCTCGGATGCTCAACGAGATTGTCCTGGGGGAAGAGACTGATATTGGCCCCGACGGTGAAGTCATTAGTCATTTTGACTTGTATCGGTCTGCGATGCGTCAGTTCGGCGCGTCGACCGCCGCGATCGATTCGCTGTTGGCCAAACTGCAGACAGGGACAACGCTGCAGGATGCGATTGAAATTGTACCGCTGGCGGCTCGCAACTTCTTACAGCACACCTTTGCGGAAATACAACGCGGCAATTTATGCCGAATCGCAGCGGCCTTTACCTTCGGCCGCGAAGGCCTACTGCCGGACGTATTTAGCCGCATCGTCGACCAAATGGCCGCCGACAATCCCAAAAGTCTGGCCATCTTTCAATATTATTTGCAACGACACATCGAGCTCGATGGCGATAGCCACGGTCCATTGGCTGAACAATTGGTAGCTCGTTTGTGTGGAGACGACCGCAAGAAGTGGATGGAGGCCGAGGAAGCGGCCGTTGGTGCCCTACGGGCTCGCCAGGCCCTGTGGGATGCTGTCTACACCCATTGCCTCGCCGCAGCTCCAGTTGTTTGAGCCGAAAACGGCATTGGGAGTGCTGATCACTTCCTGGT
>JBILTA010000793.1:0-2560 GCA_044371785.1 Pirellulaceae bacterium
TCCGCTAGTTCGCATCGATTGTTTGCGTACTACCGTTTCGATACGTTGTCCAAACCAACTATGTCGAATGGAGTCAGGTTGTGACGCCCACAACTTGAGCAACCATTTGGAACGATTGGCTACATCGACTTGATCGGGAGCAACCACCAACGTGCGCAAAGATTCGATAGAGACATTAATCCACCGATGTTGCCGTGCGGCAAGTATGGCTTTTAATAGCAATGCCCACGAAGAAATGAGGAACAAGGCCACTGTTCCGAAACAAACCCAATGCCCCATCAAGTAACGCCGAGTCCAGGGGTTATCTAGTGGACCACCCATGATTGCACTGTAAAGCAAAAATGTGCAAGCGCCACCAAAGATGATAGGAGGCATTAATGGAAGCGTAAAACTGGAGGCTTCCGTAACCTTTTTTTTCTTCGTCACCACACGATTCCTTCCGTGGAAACCGTAGCATCAGTAACCTCATTCAATTCTGAGCATTACGCACTACGCTTACTTGTCATAGCATGGTTCAAGGCTTCATGCGTTACGCTTGCCGCCCAGATTTTTCTAGAGTGCAATCGCAGAACCAACGCGTGGCGGGATTGTTCCTTCGAAGCGACTTCGCGTCCAGGGGAATTTTTGAAAAAGAAATTACCAGCGTGCTATCAAATCGCAGACTCTAAAAATGGTTTGCTACAGACACTA
The DNA here is from genome assembly GCA_044371785.1 of Pirellulaceae bacterium. Classification (GTDB taxonomy): domain Bacteria; phylum Planctomycetota; class Planctomycetia; order Pirellulales; family Pirellulaceae; genus JAFLCP01. Next base: position 691 of record JBILTA010000793.1, read on the forward strand.
TTCCAACCGCATTTGTATGTCGCACTTCTCACTTCTGAATCTCTATTGCCTTTGAGGGGCCCCTTTTTCTAGACTCCGCAGCACCCTAAGCGATTGGTATTGAATGCGATCTGAAATAAAACGCCCGTATCGAATTCGCTCAAGGTTGGAAGCTGCACCAAGTACAGGGTAATAAACGACACAAGGTAATAGACGATGGCGCGAAATCCATGGAATGTGCTGACGCTGTTGATTGCCGTCATGCTCTCGGGAAGCTATTTCACCTGGGGCCAATACCCTGGTGGGCAGGTAGGAACTGGCCCCGGAAGTGAACCACCCTCAGCGACGACTCCTGTTCCGAACAGCGACAATTCGGCTTTGAGCTTTCCCAGCCAGAGCATTCCTGGCAATCTCGCACCACAGTCTCCTGTATCCGGAGCTGGCGTGGGACCGAACTTTCCGCAAGTTGCTGCGGCCGGAAACAGTGAACTCTTGATGACCACCTCTCTTTTGGCGGATGGTAGACAACAGGTTGTAATCACCGATACCAAAGCCAAAACGATGGCCATTTATGAAGTAGAACCAACCACAGGCAAAGTATTGCTCCGTAGCGTTCGCGAGATTAAGTGGGATCTCCAAATGCAACAATTCAACGCTACGTCCCCCACACCCGGTGAAATCCGATCTATGTCGGGTCCAAAATAGGCGGTTTAGGGTAAAAATCGGGATCGATCCGGCTGCAACTCTGGAAATCTAGCTACCCCCCGATTACCTTAAAGAAGTGCTCTGGATGCACAATTCTATTCGCAAGGATGGGTTCTCTTCTGAGTTCCGCTGGAGATAGTCCCACGCATGTCCGGTAATTTTGTATTGCTCGAAGAAGCAGCCAAACTACTTGGGGTTACGCCCGAAGCTTTGGTGGAAATGCGTTCCCGAGGTGAGATTCGCGGTTTCCGTGAAGGCTCTAGCTGGAAATTCAAAATGGAAGACGTTCAGCAGGCGATTCGCAATCGCGATGATGCTGGCGATTCTGACATCGGTAGCGATGTTTCTTTAATTGCTGATCCCGGTAGCGGCAGCGATGTCAAATTGGTTGCTGGGCGTAGCGGACTCAATCTGAACGATTCACAAATCGGCAGCGATATCAGCTTGGACAGCAGCATCAAGATCGACTTGGATGGTAGCGATCTCCCATTGGATGGTGCTGGCGGCAGCGGCTTGGAACTTTCGTTGAGCGAAGGCTCCGATGTTCTAGAAGCTTCTGGACTGAACTTATCTCCAGCCTCTGGCACAGACAAAATTATCACGGGCGATAGCGATCCAGATATCGGTAGCGATTTGGAATTGGCCGACGATGATGATTTGGTATTGGGTGGGGGTAGCGATTTAGCCTTGGCTAAAGATAGCGGCCTGAACCTGATGAGCCCATCGGACAGCGGTATTTCTCTTGAAGATGCACCTCTTGATCTCGCTGCCAACAGCGGCATCTCCGCACTCGATTTGGCCGCTGATTCCAAGGTAAACAAGGGCGCTTCGGCAAGCGGTAGCGGCTCGTTAGTAAACTTCCAACAAGATGAAGAGTTTCAACTTTCGCCATCTTCGGGCGATATGGAACTCGAAGAAGACTCCGGTTCGCAAGTCATTGAACTCGAAGATAGCAGCGACTTCGGTGACGCAGCTGTTGCCCTGCCAAGCGACGGTGGCATGGGTATGGACGGCGGTTCAGGTGAATCCGTTGATATCTTCGGCGGTACTGCAGCAATGAGTGGTGGTGCAGCTGGTGGCGGTAGCGGGCCTGCTGCCGTGGCTATTGCGGCTCCCGATATTCCTCTTGGCACCGTTGAAGTTGTATTGCTGATGCTGACACTCACTTTGATGTGCCTCTGCGGAA
>JBILTA010000794.1:0-2558 GCA_044371785.1 Pirellulaceae bacterium
CAAGGTCGATGTCAATGGCGACAATGCAGCCCCATTCTTCAAACACCTCACTGCACTCGAGACCAAGCCTAAAGGATCTGGCAAGGTAGGTTGGAACTTCGAAAAGTTCTTGATCGGACGAGACGGCACTGTGGCTGCCCGCTATGCACCTACTGTTTCTCCAGACGCAGCTGAACTGGTCAAACAGATCGAAGAGCTACTCAGCAAATAATTCACCTGAGTGTTGCGTTGAACGCGGCAAAGTTGAAACGAATCGTAATCGTAAGCTGGAATCTTATTCCAGCTTACGATTTTTTTTATGGAATCGAACGATTAAAGCGCATCGGAGCCTGTGAGCTGTTGCTCCACTTCATCGGCTTGAAACGCGATGGCACTCACAACTCGAACCACTTCCATCGGATCGGTTGTATCTGCTAAGAGATTGCTTCGCAGCACTAACTCTTCTCCACCCTGCTCATTGGGCTGGAACGCAAAGGCACCATGCAGCGTTTGATGATTAAAACGCAACAAGGTAACTGCATTGCTTGGATTGGCGGGTCCGCATGGTGACCAAAAGCAAATCAATTCATGCCCATCATCATCTTTGCGGCCAAAGGTAGCATAGACCGTTTGTTTGCGCAAACTTCCGACGGGCACAATCATGCCCCATTGATCACCTTGTTCTTTCAAAACCCAATTGGAAGTGTTGGCCACTTTGCGTACTATGGCTCGAATATCAACTGCAGGTGCAGACAATTCGAGCGCATTGAGATTCAGTTTTGGAGCTGCCGCAGTGGGATTTGCAGCAGCCGCCGCGGGCTGTGCTGCTACTGCAGCGGCTGGTGTTGCGGCCCCCACCGGGGCACCAGGCTGAAAGGCTTGTTGCAAGGCTGCAGGAAACGCCATTCCCATGCCAAAGCCCAAACCTTGCCCCACTCCCGGATTCTGACCTGCGGCTGCCATAGAATTCGCCGCTTGATACAACGTGTACGATTTCAAATCGCCAAGCACAGTCATACCCGCTCTAGCGTCAATCGCTTTTTCGACCTCCTCCGGAGGTGTAATGCTGTTGATAATGAAGTCCGTTAGTTCAAGCCCAAATTTACTAAAGGCATCGGCGATCTTCAGTCGCGCGGCCGCGGCAACTTCGTCAAATTTAGACGGCAAATCAATCAAACCAATACCGGAAGTGGCCAGAAAATCGGTCAATCCGGAAACGATAACATCCTTCAAATAGCTTGTCACTTGTTCGGTCGTATAACGCCCGCGGGTCCCCACCAAGGCGTTGATCAACAGTGGCGAATCGACGACCCGAAAAGCAAACTTACCGAAGCCTCGCAAACGCACTAATCCAAAATCGGGATCACGCATGGTAATGGGAGTCTTCGTCCCCCAACGTTGATCGACAAAGGTTTGCTTCCCCACAAAGTAAACGGCTGCTTGAAAGGGTGACTTTTCCCAGGGAATCGTCAAAATTCTCGTCAATACGGGAACGTTGGCCGTGGTCAATGTGTAGCGACCTGGTCCAAACACGTCCATCGCTTTGCCATCGCGAAAGAAGACCGCTTCTTGCGCTTGCTGAACGATCAACTGTGCTCCCAACTGAATGGCAGCTGTCCCATCAGCCGGCACACGACCTACAACATTTTGCCCGCTCTGGTCGAAGAAATCGATTACTTCCAATCGAAACACCATAACACTTCCTTTCTAGGTCTCGCCTCGCAATATCGAATTACGTCTTTCCCACTTCGACCGCATCTCACTTAATGACTCAGCCGCCTTATCAAGATCCACAACCAACGGCTCAAGCGACGGTACTTCGGGATCCGCTAGATACTTGGCCACACGTTCCAAATCGGCCACTATCGCCGCATCCAATTGACTCAGCTTTAGACTAACAGCCGGGTCGGGCTTGGCTTGCATGAACCAATTGCTATTACCATCGACAGTCGCTTCAATCTTTTGCTGAAGAGCGTCGATGTCTGAACGCAATCTCTCACCTTTTGCGATCTGATCCAATTGAGCCGAATGCAAAAAGTTCTTGGTGTAGGTTTGAGACAATCGTTTGTATTCTTGCAAACGATCGATCAAGAACTTGCGAGTCTTTCGATCATCTTCGCGTCGCGTTTCAAATTGTTGATACCCTGAATAGCCGGGGATCATCGACTTGAGCCAATCGAGCATTCCACCTGATTTCGCTGGTTCTGCCACCGTCACGTCTCCTCTTTCAACAGTCAAAACTGTGTCAACTGTACAGATTGGAAAACGCGACGGCAACATCCCGTGCGAAATTTGCCCTGCAGCGATTCAGCGATCAGGCGACCGAACGATCTGAATCAGAATCCGCGAAATAATCTGGATAGAGCTCACGCAAAGACTCTTCCACCAATCGAACTGCAAACAAAATCTGCTCTTCTGAGTGAGTCGAGTTGATGAAGAATCGAAGTCTGGCTGCAGCTTCTTCCACTGCTGGATACAAAATTGGCAGCACATTGACTCCTTGGCTGACCATTCGATCCGCCAGTTTCAAAGCGACCAAAGAATTACCCAGGATAACCGGCACAACAGGCGTACCGGAG
>JBILTA010000212.1:0-8321 GCA_044371785.1 Pirellulaceae bacterium
GTTTGGTTAGCAAAACAGATTCTAGATGGAGCGGTTCGCGGCTATCCCGAGATGATGTTTCCTGCCAAATCGAGGCTACTGCTCGTGTTACTTTCGTTATTTCCGCGGTGGGGCGAAAGTGTTTTGCGAAAGTCTACAAGCTGAACACCACATGAACAGAAACACAGAACTTTCCTGTCTTTCATGAAAACACGAACACATAAACAAAATTACCCTAAGTGGTCAATTTGGCCCTTCTGGTACAGTTATTTCGCTCGCGTTACAAAATAGCCCTCGCTGAATCGCGATCTACAGAGCGGTGTCTTTTTGACCAGACCCAGCTACCTGACAAGATATGTTTCCTCGTATGGAAGGTGATGTGAACATGCAATATTTCCCAGAAGTTGGCAAGATTCCCTTCGAAGGCCCCAACTCCAAAAACCCGCTTGCCTATCGCTATTACAACGAAAACGAAATGATCGAGGGGAAGTCGATGAAAGACCACCTGCGATTGAGCGTGGTCTATTGGCACACCTTCCGCGGCACCGGTAGCGATCCTTTTGGCGCTTCAACGATGATCCGCCCTTGGGACGATGGCTCCAACAGCGTTGACAACGCCCTTCGAATGGTTGACGTCGCTTTCGAGTTGTTTGAGAAACTTAATGTTCCTTATTATGCATTTCACGATCGCGACATCGCACCAGAAGGTAGCTCGCTAAAAGAGAGCCACGCCATCTTGGATAAAATTGCGGCCGCACTTCACGCTCAACAACAACGCACTGGCATCAAGCTGCTTTGGGGTACTGCGAACCTCTTTAGCAATCCACGTTTCGTTCATGGGGCAGCGACCTCTTGCAACGCAGATGTCTTTGCCTTTGCCGGCGCTCAAGTGAAGAAGTGTCTCGAAGTTACCAAGATGCTTGGTGGTGAGAACTATGTGTTTTGGGGTGGGCGCGAAGGTTACCAAAACCTCTACAACACCGATATGAAGCGCGAGCTGGACCACTTGGCTCGCTTCTTCCACATGGCAGTAGACTATGCCAAGAAGATCGGCTTCAAGGGACAATTCTTGATCGAACCGAAACCGAAAGAGCCTACCAAACATCAATACGATTCCGATGCGGCAGCTTGCCTAAACTTCTTGCGAGCCTATGACTTGCTCCCTTACTTCAAACTCAACATCGAAACCAACCACGCAACCTTGGCTGGCCATACTATGATGCATGAGTTGGATTATGCGGGCTATCAAGGTGCTCTAGGTTCCATCGATGCCAATACGGGCGACCTACTGTTGGGATGGGACACCGACCAGTTCCCTACCGACCTGTACCTCACCACACAGACGATGCTTATGATTCTCAAGCACGGTGGCTTGGGAACGGGTGGCGTAAATTTCGATGCGAAAGTTCGTCGCGAAAGCTTTGAGCCCATCGATCTATTCCATGCTCATGTGGGTGGAATCGACGCCTTCGCTCGTGGCCTGAAGATTGCTGCTGCGATTCGTGCCGATGGCCGCTTGAGCGACTTCGTGAAACAACGCTACAGCAGTTGGGACCATGGAATCGGAGCGGAAATCGAATCGGGCAAAGCCGACTTCGCACGCTTAGAAGCCTACATGCTGGAAAAGGGTGAAGCAACGGCCAACACCAGCGGTCGCCAAGAGATGCTAGAAAACATCATCAACCAGTTCTTGTAGGCTTCAGACTTCAGGTTTCAGACTTCAGGCTTCAGGCCTAAACTGAATCACTGAATCACTGAATCACTGACAGGCGAGCGCTTCAACCGCTCGCCTGTACTTCATTTCACACTTCGCATTTCTTCGCGATCCAAGCGGCGGCCCCCATGGCGCCCGCATCGTCTCCGAGAGCGGCGACCTTGACGATGAACTCATCTCGATAGCAGTCGAAGACGTTCTTCTTGGCGGTCATCGATACTTCTTCTTCGAACAACTTAGGCATCGCTTCGACTAAGCCACCTCCCAGAATGATTCGATCTGGACAAAGTAGGTGCACCATGTTTGCAACCGCGACACCAATTTCTCGGGCAGCTCGACGAACTACTTTTTCAACTTCTTCATCACCTGCCTTGATTGCTTCCGCAATCACTTTGCTGCGCATGTTGGACAGGTCGGTCCCTGCCGCTTTCATCAAGTGCTTGGCTTCACCGCGATAAGCCAACTTGGCTAACTCCGCAGCGATGGTAAGACGACTAGCTTCGGCTTCGAGCGTGCCCGACATTTCTAGACCGGCGACTCGATTGCTGCTGCTGATTCGAATATGCCCAACTTCCATGCAGCTTAGTTTTTTGCCTTGTAGGATTTGGCCATCATAAACACAGCCACCGCCGATACCGGTACCGGGGAAGATCCCGAGTATACAGTGAGCTCCCTCCCCTGCCCCGAAACGATATTCACCGAAAACCCCAGCATCCACATCGTTGAGCACAGCGACGGGGCAACCAAATTTCTTTTGCAGATAATCACCAACAGGCACATTGAACCATTTAAGGTTCACCGCCTCTTTAACAATCCCTTTCCGCCAATCGACAGGGCCGGGGCAACCGATTCCGATCCCGGCAACCTGATCTTTGCCCACTTGGGCTTCGTCAAGCAATTGTTCTATAGTTGCTTCAATTCTCTTGAGTCCATCATCGACACCTTCGTGCCCCTTGGTTTTCTTTCGTCGCCGCGCCACGACTTTCATATCGTCGTCGAGCAAAAGGGCGAGCATCTTGGTACCACCCAAATCGAAACCCACCCAGAATTTGCCGGGACGTCCTTCGGGAAGTAATGGGATCGAGTTCGGTTCTGAAGTTGCCATTGCAATTGCCCTGCCCTGAAAAACCAATATGGACTCCGTCAGCCAAAGTTTGGCTTAGATTTGGTGGAAATGCAATCGTCTGAACCGTTGCCGCACTGTCGCGACACCTTTTTTTTGACTGGATATCGCTTCGAAACGATTACCACGTTTAGAGCAGAACTTTTTCCGAAATAATTCGGGCCCCGTACTCTAGCCCATTTCTTTTCAAATAGCATACATGTAGAAGCAATGTTAGAATTCCGAACGCTCTTTTTCTTTTTTCTATCCTATCTGCAACCTTTGCCATCCTCTCATCCTGGTTGGAGCCCACCCTTTATGGAACCGGTTACCGCACCCGACACCGCTAGCCCCCAGCCCACAATTTCTACAGCGCCGACGGGAATGCAGGTCTCTGCTCTCGCCCTCGTTGCAACCGCTGTCCTTTTGGCTGTTGTGCTTTTCTTTGTTGTTCCACCGCTGATCGATTACAGCCGTTACATCATTCCTGACGATGTCGCCAGCCTGATGGGACGCCCTGGGCTAAAGGTCGATCAAGCAGCCCAAGTATCAGAAGCTGTTCGTAACTACTACACTATTCCCACTCGCACATTCTTTCCAGTTTGCGCCGCATTGATTGCTGGACTCTTTGCTTTGGCTGAAGCCATTTGCTGGCGGAAAGGTGGAGTCATCCTGTTGGCCCTTATTGTTGGGCCTGCGATAGGACTCGCGATGGGTTATGCCGTCGCTGAGATCTCCATGATTTTCTTCTACAATTCGGGCAAGGCCGTCAACCCAGCAATTACCGATGGACTATCCATGCAAACTATTTCGTTGGGCTTAATGGGAAGCGGAGCTGGATTAGCCATCGGCATCACCGCACGAAGCATCATCGCCACGGTCACCGCGGGCATCGCCGGGATCTTGAGCGGCTTTGTAGCAAGTTGCATTTTTGTGATCGGGACGACTGTCATATTCCCACTGCAAGATGTCTTCTATCCCATCCCTGGCATAAAGTTGGAAGCTACCTCAGACTACGGCTCCATCGCGATTTGGTCCGTGGCACTACCCGTTTGCTTGGGCATCGCATTGTCTGCCGCTCGCAAGAAATCGGCTAAACCCGCGACAACACCTGTTTCAACCGAAAAATCTTCCACATAAACTTCGTGTCCCTAAACGAAGTTCCCAAACATCACCAGGTTGGATTATAGTAGAACTGCCGTTCTATCATGTTCCACCTGGTCTTGTTTAGTCAGTGAGTTTCTGGACGTGTCCATCAATCCGCAAGTTGTTCTCCACCCTAAGAAGCAAGAAACTTTCTGGGATGGCCACCCCTGGGTACTTCGCAGCTCTATCGTATCTCCCACTACCGAATTACGCACCGGCAACGTCGTTGATCTCGTCTTACCCGATGGCAGCTTTATCGCTCGCGGGCTCTACCACGCTTCAAGCCGGATCGCTGTGCGACTCTATAGCTGGAATGCTAACGATCTGCTCGACGAGAACTTCTTCGCCAAACGTCTTCAAAGCGCTCTCGAACTCCGCGCAAAAGTGACTCCGTTTTCCGTTTCACAAGGTCGACGCTTGGTATTCAGCGAAGGCGATTTGCTCAGCGGATTGATCGTCGACCAATATGGCGATTACATCATCGTGCAGCAAACGGCCGCTGCGATAGCAGCATTCGTTCCAACCTGGATCGAACAACTCAAGCAAACATTTTCACCAGCAGGTATCCTGTTTCGCATCGATGAAAAAACGGCTGCCGCAGAAGAAATCTCCATTAGTGATTCCATGGTGCATGGAACATTACCGACAGCTCCGATCCGCATTCGCGAGAATGAGGTATCCATTGAAGTTGACTTAGCGGGTGGCCAGAAGACGGGCTACTATTTAGACCAACGCGACAATCGCATTGCCGCGAGCAAATATGCCTCTGGCCGCACCCTCGATATGTTTTGCTATACTGGTGGGTTTGGCCTCACCTTTCGACGTCATGCTCCCCGGGTCACAGAGATACAAGCCGTTGATAGCAGCGAACGAGCTCTTAGCCAAGCTAAGCATCACCTCGAAATCAACCAACTCGCCAGTGTCGATTACGTCAAAGCAGATGGTTTCGATCACTTAAAACATCTGGCGGACCAAAAGGAGCAATTCGATACCATCGTTCTCGATCCGCCACGATTAGTCAGCTCACGATCCCAACTCGACTCAGGATTACGCGCCTATTTTCGCCTCAATTCGCTGGCGATCCAAATGCTCCGCCACGGTGGCACACTGATCACCTGCAGCTGCTCCGGTCGCGTCTCGCGAGATGACTTCCGTCATATGCTTCTCAAAGCAAGCCGTCGCCATGGCCGAGGCCTGCAAGTACTGGAGCAGCGCGGAGCCGCAGCCGATCATCCGACATTACTCGCGTGCCCTGAAACCGATTATCTCAAGTGCTTTATCTGTCGATTGCCATAGTTTTTCGGTTCAGCACAGCTCGCCTCATGAAGCTGTATGGTCGGACCTAGCAATAAGAATTGGTAATGAAGCGCAGGCAAACTTGAAATTGTAGCCCCACCGCACATGCCACTCCCCTTGAACCTGATTTTCATGCTACAATCGACGCCCGGTTGGAGGTGGGCAACATTGCCCCCTTTCGTCTTTCGTGCATACCTTCACTGACTTGGGTTCCTATCAGGAAGCTCATCCATGCTTGCTCTGCGTTCCTACTCCCTCTCCCGTTCTTGGCTAGCCGCAGTTCTATTTTTCGCGTTGACCTCACTCGCCTATCCGAGCCTCACTTGGGCTCAAGCCGACGCGCCCGCTACAACCGGTGAAGCCCCGACTAACGAAGCCCCGACTAACGAAGCTCAGGAAACTGGGACAGCCCCTGCCACAACCGCCTCGGAGTCACCTACCGCAGAACCCGCGACTGCCGAACCCACCGCGACTCCTACAACTGCTGAACTTGAAGCGAAAATTAATTCGGCCGCCTTGGCAGGTCACAATGCCTGGATGTTGGTTAGCTGCGCTTTGGTATTGATGATGACCGCGCCTGGCTTGGCAATGTTCTATAGCGGTCTAGTCCGCAAGAAGAACGTGCTCAGCGTGATGATGCAATGTATTTTCTTGATGGGCCTCATGACCACGATTTGGGCACTTTATGGTTACTCGCTTTCATTTGGCGGGATCAGCCCAGGTGCCAACAACAATGCTTACATCGGCAATCTTGATTTCTTGTTCATGAATGATGTATCCCGATCTTGGAACGAGGAAACCAAAGCCCCTGAAACACCGATGCAAGGTTCCATTCCTCGTTTAACACATATGCTGTTCCAAGGCATGTTCTTCATTATCACGCCAGCTTTGATCTGCGGTGCTTTTGCCGAACGCATGAAGTTTACCGCTATGGTTCTGTTTTCGATTCTGTGGGGAACGCTTATCTATTGCCCACTTGCACACTGGGTATGGGGTGGCGGTATGCTTGCCTTCGGACCAGGATTGATGGGTGGAGCCCTCGACTTTGCGGGAGGAACCGTTGTGCACATTAGCTCGGGCGTATCGGCCCTCATCACGGCAATGGTGCTTGGCCCCCGTTTGGGTTTCGGTCGCGAGCCAATGCCACCACACAATTTGACTTATACAGCACTTGGGGCTGGATTGCTTTGGGTCGGTTGGTTCGGCTTCAACGCAGGTAGCCAACTGGGCTCGGATGAACTTACCTCGAGCGCCTTCGCTGCGACACACTTCTCGGCTGCCGCTGGCGCTTTAGCCTGGGTCTGCATCGAATGGTTTGGCCGTGGCAAACCTACCGTATTGGGGGCGAGCTCAGGCCTGGTCGCAGGTCTCGTATGCATCACTCCTGCAGCGGGTCACGTGAACCCTATGCCCGCAATTGTGATGGGCGTAATGGCTGGTGTCGTTTGCTACTTTGCCTGCAGCACCTTAAAACGGATGTTCAAATATGACGACGCCCTAGATGCCTTCGGTATCCACGGCGTGGGTGGCACGTTGGGAGCGGTCTTGACGGGCGTGTTCGCAACACGGGCCTGCTGGGACATCGCAGGAGGTAAACCTCTCGGCTTGATCGAAGGTGGCTCTATCCTGCCAGGCCAAATCGTTGCCACCTTGATCACTTGGGGCTTCTCCATTGTCGGCACTTGGGTCATTCTCAAGATCGTCGACTTAACGATCGGCTTGCGAGTCTCCGCAAACGAAGAACGACAAGGGCTCGACGTAACTCAACATGGAGAAGAAGGTTATATCTTCCTATAACCATAACCAACTATGATCCAAATTCATGCCGTTGATCGCCCTGAAGTGCCCGCATTACCTATGCCCGAACGCTTCAAGACCGAAGTGGTTTATTTCATGACACCACCGGATGAATTGGGAATTAGCCACGCTCCAGCCAACCATTATTGGATCGACCTAGTCAAGGCCCAACAATGGCTCGACGACTACGTCATCGAAGTGGTATCGCCCCTCGCGGCGGATGCCAAAGCAGAAATGGAATTAACCGAGTACCAAGAGACTTGGTTGGAGTGGCTGCTTGAGCACCAAGTAGACCACATCCAAATTATATAACCCACTTAAGACTCGCGCCGCAGCTTGGTCGCGAGTCTTCTGCGGCTTGAGCGAGAGTCTTCTGCAGCTTGGTCGCGAGTTGTGTAGCGCATAAAAAAAAGACCATAGCTGAGCAATTCCATCGCTCCTCTATGGTCTTGTATGTGAGATGCAACCGCTGCAACGGCTCACCTCCGCCCCAATCCGTGGTAAAGATCTTATCGGATTTCGGCGAAGCGCATCTTTGATTTCATTCTAAAAATCCACTCTTGTGGTTTTCATCGGACCTAGATGAGTCAGGTAGTACCGATCAGCGAAAGTTTTCTAACGGATCGGGGTCGGATCTCATCTCTATGCCCTACCCTAACTATTTCAATTCAATGTCGCTTTTGAAAGCAGCTGTTGGCAACACGGGAGCTTGACGTTGGGCTTGCGCGGTCGCATCACAGGGTGCAACGCACCCTTCACCAGGCGCTCCAGAACCACTGATCGCCCGACCCTTTAGGGCACCATGCCCAATGCCGCACCCCTTCGGACCACAAGCACCGGTGGCACAACCAGCCATGCCATAACCTCCCACACCGCAAGTGCCTGTTGCACAGCCATTGGCGCCACAGCTTAAGCCGTTAACGCAATGGGCACTGGCGCAGGCACCCGAAAGTGGACGTCGGCAGCAGAGTCCACCAGGACATGGCGAGAACAACAATTGATCACGAAGCATCTCTTCGTGAGCCTTCTGGGCAGGATATCCGGCCCAAATCTGATAGCTGAATGGAGGACTGGTGTACTGGTTCATGGTTGGCCGAGGGCAACGGTTTTGACCGAAAACCACCTGCGCCGAAGCACAACCCAAATCGCCCACCCCAGGTACCGCTTGAATTTCAGGCGACATCGATTCGATCTCACCCTGAGCATCGACTTGCATCGACTCGGCTTGATCAGGCGAAGGAACCTGGGCTACTCGTAGAGGCGGTGAATAAAAATTGGAAGCGCGAG
>JBILTA010000795.1:0-2540 GCA_044371785.1 Pirellulaceae bacterium
ACCCAATCTTCCGCTGGTGAAACCTGGGGTTTGCAAGCTGGTATGATCTGCCTCAACGCATATCAACGCATGCTGCCCAATGCTCAACCTGAACAAAAAGAATTCATTTTTACACAGCTGCAAACTTTAGCCGAATATCTTTTGAAGACATGGCCGGCTGCTGAAGAATCTCAGCGTGCAGCCAACCTGCTCGTTCAATTGACCTTGATCTCGGGTGATTTGGACAAAGCCAAAGGTTACGTTGCGATGGTACCAGTTACCACCCCAGCTGGCGGCAAACTTCGTCGACAACTCGGGCTTAGTCTCTGGGACGATTACAACAAACGCGTCCGAGCTGCTGGCGACAATGCGGGTGACCCCGCACTGACTGCCTCGCGGCAATTAGCACTCGACACGTTGCGCGAAGGGGTTATGGATGGAGCAGTGTCGGAGCCCGCAGATCTGGTTTCGGTGGAATCTGCTCTAGCACTTATCAACTTGTGGCTGATCGATGGCAAATCCGAAGACGCAGCCGCTTTGCTCAACAATAGCGATAAAGGACCGATTCCACTCTTGGAGGCGAATCCGTCTCTGGCGACAGAAGGAACCACCGCGCTGCGTGCCAATCAATCCGCTTTGCAGATTTACATCGGGCAATTGGCAGGCCAAGCGGATGCCAGCGCTTTGGATCGTGTCAAAGCCACCATGGAGAAGTTGCGTTCGATTGCTGGTGAAGATGAAGAAGGTCAAAAGAAATTAGCCGCCGTTTTCTTTCGACTTGCCCGCGATTTGCAACAACAACTCGAAGCAGCTCCAGACGCTGCCGCTCGAGATCGACTTGCCAGCGGTATCGCGGTCGTTTTAACACAGCTACGCGATTCCACCAAAGACTCAGCGACCACACTCTGGGTTGGACAAACATTGGCGGGCATTGCTAAAGCGGTCAAAGGAAACAGCCCAAGCGTCAGTAGCTCAGTACAAAAACTGGCTGATGATTCGATCAAAACTCTAGATGCACTTCGAGCCGATGCTGCAACAACGCCTGAGACGGCAACCAAAGTTCGGTTTGTTATGGCTCAAGCCTATCAAACAAAAGGTCAATTCGATGAAGCACTTAAGCTAGTAGAAGAAATTCTAAAACAGAACCCAATGATGCTTGATGTTCAAGTCGAAGCCGCTCGTATGCTACAAGCTTCGGGAACTGGCAAATCCGCCGAGATGCTCACCAAAGCGGTCAACGGCTACCTCCCCAATACCAAGACCCGTCAGAATACCATCTGGGGTTGGGGGCGAATCTCGCAACTCACCTCGGGCAAACCCAATTTGGTCGACACCTTCTTCGAGTCTCGTTTGGAATTAGCTCGTTGCCGTTATCTTCAAGCCATGCTCGATAAAACTCCGGAAAGCAAAACCAAACTCCTCCAGCGCGCTCTATCTGATATCACTCAAACCATCAAGCTATACCCAGAACTGGGCGGGGCCGCTTTCACCGGTCAATTCGATAAACTCACCCGCGATCTCCAACGAGAACTCAAACAAAATGTGGTTGGACTGAAAGGACTAAGCTCGAAATGATCCAGTACACACTGAACCTCCAAACCATAAAGAAGCCTATGAAGCGTTTTATCACTGGCACCGTTTTAGTCACCGGCTTTGCAGCTTCGTTGCTGCTGAACGCCTCGATGATTTCCGCCCAAGATCGTCTGGTGCAAGAAAAGGGAGCTACCCTTTCAGGCATCATCGCCAAGCTGGATCGCGACAATGTGACGATTGAAGTTCGTGGTGAACCGCAGAACATTCCAGTTAACGAGATCAGTCGAATTCTATTCGAAGGTGAGCCTAGCAACCTCGGTCGAGCGCGTGAATTGGCCCGACAAGGTCAGTATGAACAAGCGCGTGATGAGCTAAAGAAAATCGACGCTGCAGCCATCAAAAACGACAATGCCAAACGGGATTTAGCGTTCTATCTCGCCTATTGCGATGGAAAGCTCGCCCTGCAAGGCAAAGGAGACAAGGCGGCGGCTGTTAAATCTTTGGTCACGTATGACAAAGACAACCCAACCAGCTATCACTACTGGGATGTATCCCAGCTGTTGGGACAACTAGCCGGATCCATGTCGCGATACGACGCGGCTCAGAATTTTTACAAACGTATGGGCGAGTCCTCTTTTGCGGAAGTCAAGAACCAAGGCAAATACCAAGAAGCCCTGACATTGCTGATGCAGAACAAAATCGCTGAAGCCAAACCACTATTTACACAGCTGCAAGGCATTTCGGCCTCCAATCCCAAAGACGTTCGCATCAAGCAACTATCCGAAGTAGCTTTAGCCCAGTGCACACTCGGCGAAGGTGATGCCCAAGGCGCCTTGACCAAAGTCAACGAATGGATCGCCAAAGGCGACTCAACCGATATCGAGCTTTTCGGCAAACTCTATAATCTGCAGGGAGCCTGCTATCAGAAGCTCAGTAAAAACAACGAAGCCGTATTGGCTTATTTGCATACCGACTTATTATTTTCGGGCGACGCCGAAAACCATGCCGAAGCACTGTATTACCTTAGC
>JBILTA010000213.1:0-8280 GCA_044371785.1 Pirellulaceae bacterium
CGATGTCAAAAGCGGACGGTAGAACCGCTTGGCTCCCCGTACCAACCATGCTTCTTTCTCTTCCACTTTCTTAGGAAGCATGACGCTAGCTAGTGCTGGAGTCAGTGTCAGTGCGAAAATCAAAGAGCCCATCAGCACCAACATCACAGTGAAAGCCATAGGCCGAAACATTTTACCCTCAACACCTTCAAGTGTGAGAATCGGAATGTACACAATCATGATGATAAGCTGACCGAACACCGTGGGAATTCGTACTTCGTTGGCGGCTTCCTTGATAACCTGACTACGAGTTCGCGTGTCGTGACTATCTGTTTGGTAATGGGCAAGTCTGCGAATGATATTCTCGAGCATCACAACGCTCGAATCGACTACGATCCCAAAGTCAATGGCCCCGAGACTGAGCAAAGTCCCTGCAATACCTGCTGGCCACATTCCAATAAATGCAAATAACATCGAGAGAGGTATCGTTACTGCCGCAATCAAACCGGCCCGCAAGTTACCCAGAAACAGATACAGAATAACAACAACCAACAATGCCCCTTCGCAGAGATTGGTTCGTACCGTCGTAATGACTTTGTCTACCAACTCGGTTCGATCGTAAACAGTCTTTACAGTGATGTGCGGTGGTAGATGCTTGATCGTCTCTTCTAACTGCTTCCGCAATGCAGTCGTAACTTTGTAGCTACTTTCGCCAATTCTCATGAAGCCGAGTCCCAATACGACTTCACCTTCTCCATTCGCTGTCACCATCCCGCGAATGATATCGTGGCCGATAGCAACTGCCGCCACATCTTTGATGGAGATAGGAACCCCTTGCACGGATTTGATGACAATGTTCTCGATTTGCTCAGGAGTTTTGGTTCTGGCGATACCATGCAAGAGCAACATATCGCCTTGGCGATCGATATAACCTCCACCAACGTTCAGGTTCCCGCTTTCCACGGCCATGAAAACATCTTGCAAAGTCAACTTGTACTTGAAGAGTTTGTCTGGGTCGACCAACACCTGATATTGTTTTTCGAGACCACCCCATGAGTTGATCTCCGCAGCCCCCGGTACCGACTTTAATTCACGTCGAATACGCCAATCTTGCGTCGTCCGCAACTCCATTAGATTGGCATTACTAGGATCCGTGGACTTCACATGATAATGAAGGACTTCGCCTAAACCCGTTGCAACAGGGCCCAACGTGGGGCGAGGAATACCAGCAGGAAAATCCAGTGCAGACAAGCGTTCTTGAATAAAATTACGCGCTCGATAGATGTCGGTGCCGTCCTGAAAAGTCAACGTCACCTGCGACAAACCAAATTGTGAAATCGATCGCACGTTGGACAGGCCGGGCATTCCACCCATCGCCTGCTCAATCGGAAACGTAATCAAACTTTCGATTTCGGTCGCGACTAGCGCAGGTGCCGTCGTGTTTACTTGAACCTGGACTGGTGTCGTGTCTGGAAACGCGTCGATGTTTAGCTTGGCTAGGCTAATTCCTCCTAGCAAAGCTACAATAATCGATAAGCCAACGACTAACCATCGATACTCGACCGCGCTGTAGATGATTTTGGTAAGCATAGCTATTGCATCAGTTTGTGGGGCTCTTCGTTCGCAAACTCGTCTAGCCTCCCACCAATGATGACCTCATCATTTCGGATTTCAAAATGAAGCTACCTTTAGTGACGATCTCATCGTCAGCATCTACTCCCTCAAGGATCTGCACCGTGCCTCGATTGCGAACCCCAGATTTCACCACGCGAGGCTCAAAAACGGCTGGTGTACCGACCTTCACAAATACGATCTCTCTTAGATCTGGCATCTTTTGCAATGCCGATTCGGGAATGATCGTAGCTTGGGGATGCTCCGCAACAATGATACGAGCGTTACCAAATTGATTTGCTCGAAGCGGCAGATCCGTTTCCGATGTACTCACCGCTTCAATATGCATGTTCTCAACTTCGCAGCCAGCCTGCACCGTTCGCGTTTCAGGATCAATACCGGAGCTTATCCAAGCGATCTTGGTTGAAATAGGATGCTTCATACCAATTGCCGTAAAACTAACCTTTTGTCCTAATGCAATTCGAGTCGCATCTTCTCGACGAATAGACAACTTGAGCCACATCGTTCTGGTGTCGGCCACAACAAACATGACCTGCTCAGAATTTACAACTTCGCCAACAACACCTTTTTGTTCTACAACAGTTCCATCGAAGGGGCTGGCAATGGAAATCAAGTTAGCCGTGGTTGGACGTGGTCCGTGTGCATCCAAGAGAGGCTCCGGAATCCCTAGATAACGAATACGTTCTGATAACTCATCCAGCGTTAGATCTATGTTGTCAAAGTTTGGCAAAATTAGGCCGAGGTTACTCAACCTCTGCTGGGCCATGTAACATTCAAGATCTGCCTTGCGAAGTTCAGACTCTGCCGAAAGCACTCGCTGTTCTGGCAGCGCACCTTGTGTCACACGCTTTAGTCGCTCGTAGATTCGACGCAAATGTATGGCCGCAAATCGCTTTTGCATCCAATCCGATTTGGCTTCACCAACAACTTGTGAATCCACTATGGCGAGCACATCTCCACGTTTGATCGATTGGCCAGGTCGGACATACACTTGCCAGACATGCCCGGGCGTCCGCGATGAAAGTTGAGCCAGACGCTGACCGTTGTAGGCCACAGTTGCCATCGCTGAGATATTCTCTTCAATGCTCTTCTTCTCGGCTCGTCCCAATTCGACACCCGACTTCTCAAGCTCTTCAAGACTGTTCCATTCAATGAGCCCTTCGCGTCTCTTTGATGCTAATGACACTAGGTGAAGTTCTTGATTCACATGATTCGCAGCGGAATGCTCTTGCGAAGCAGAATGCGCATTATGCACAAATGTCCAATGCGTCGAATGCCCCCAGAAGGCTACTGCGCCAAAGGAAGTCCATATCACGAAGGGGCGAAACAACGAGCGACTTTGGTAGAACAACCACATCAAGCGATACTCCAGTAATGCTGTTAGGTGGGAAACGCATCACTATGGCAAACGTCATTGAGCGAAATCAGAACCTACTTCAATGGCGGCGTAGCATGGAAGGCATCGGGGCTTAAGCTACATTGAGGCCGAAAGCGAAGTCACGAGTTTATCGACTGGGGAAAGTCTCACCTTGATGGGGAATTTTTCGGGCTCAACTGTAGGGAATATACAGGTTGTAGATGGTGAGCCTATAACGAATGTAAGCATACCTTCAGCGACAATATTGCATCGCGTACACTCAACATGGCATGTCGCTCAGACTACAGAAGCCAAAAGAACTTCGATCTTCGCTAGAACAACTTGCCTGAGTGAGCAATTTCTCGGGCCTAAAAAGTCCCCACGAAATCGCGCACTCATATTTTGCTCCCTCGATTGTTCCTGCTAAAAAGTCAACTTCAATACTAGCAAATCCGGCAGCTTCCGAATTTGAGCATCACGTATAAAACGGAAGTCCATTTCCCATTCATTCAAAGCAAGGAGCTCACCAGAAGCTGTAGACACACACAAAATAGAGAAGACGGGAAACCTAGGAAAGGATTGCCAATTAAACAATATTTGCGGATCAGAAAAATCTTGCCGAATGACTGGAGTTTGCGGATTGTAGGGGCCGATAGGAATCTTTAAGCGACATGATGGGTTGTGATGTCGCGGACCGAGAGTACCGCAACCCCGCCGAAATGCCTCGAAAGAGGTAAGCCGACGCCCTTTCCCTTCTAGTAAGAAGGTCAGCCGTGAAACGCTCCACGATTTTCCTGGCAAAAACCGCTTTGTTAATGGGCCTCTCCTGTTGGTCAGGAGATGCTTTCGGGCAAACCCAACGAACCGTTACCGGACGCTCAGGAGTCACCTGGCAGTCCAGTTCCCGTTTGCCGCGCCCGCAACGATCCATCTATTCATCTTCCAGCGCTGAACTCGCTGGACAGGAAGAAGTGGTTGGCGAACCAACCCCAGACCCTGCTGTCGATGCATCGATCATGAGTGGCTCTGAGGAGATCGTTTCCGGCGATACCGGCATGGTCTACGAAGGAGACGGAGTCATTGTAGAGGGGTCCGAATTCGAAGAGGGTGTTACCCTCGGCGAAGGCGAATACATCGTCGGAGGCCATCATGGCCATGAAGACATCGGCGGCATTTACGAACCCTACGGCGGCGAACCTTACTGTGGCGACTGCCACACACCGGGCCGTTTCTGCATCTGCTTGCCTGCACATGGTTGGTTTCAAGCTGACTACTTGCTTTGGTATCAAAATGGAATGAACGTTCCACCCTTGGTAACCACAAGTGTCCCAGGTACAGCTCGCGGAAACGCCGGCGTCTTGGGGCTTGCATCAACCAGCACCTTATTGGGTGATGAAGATCTGCTCACCGAAGAAATGTCGGGGGGACGCCTCCGCTTCGGATGGTGGCTTTCCAAAATGCCGGGTTGGGGTATCGAAGGTGAATATGTTGGAGCCGGCTCCATTACCGATACTCAAGTGTTCCAATCAACTGGTACACCCATATTAGCTCGTCCATTCTTTAACATGGTCTCTGGCGAGGAAGACGCACAGTTGGTCGCCTTTCCTAATGTTTTGACCGGTGCTGTTACCGTACAAGCTTCCAGTGAATTCAGTGGTGCAGCCTTCCGGCTTCGCCGCCAACTATGTGCCAGTGAAGGCTGTGGTACATCATGGTGGAATTGCCAGCCAGTTCCAGTTTCCAGCCACACTGACTTAACGCTTGGATATCGTTTCTTCGAACTCGATGAAAACCTTTCAGTGAACGAGAACCTAACCTCTTTGGTAACCAACGAGCCAGGTACCTTTAACATCACCGATCGTTTCAGCACTCGAAATCAATTCAATGGCCCTGAACTAGGGGTACAATGGCGAGGCCGAAAAGGCTTCTGGAGCTTGGATCTCTTGATGCGAATGTCGCTCGGCAACAACCATCAAACTGTAAACATCAATGGAACGTCCGCAATCACCGAAAACGGCGTCACCACCAACCACAACGGCGGCCTATTAGCTCAACGCACCAACATTGGTTCCTATGAACGAGATCGTTTCGCAGTGGTACCAGAATTGGGGGCCACCATTGGCTATCAATTGACCCGAGGTTGGAAACTAAACGTGGGGTATAGCTTCATCTACTGGAGTAGCGTGGTCCGTCCGGGGGATCAAATAGACCTGGATGTGAACCCAAATCTTCTCCCACCGGAAGAGACAGCATTTACCGGACCATTAAGACCGCAGTTTCAATTCGTAGAATCCGATTATTGGATACAGGGCTTAAGTTTGGGGGCGGAGTACCGCTGGTAGTGTAGTCCAGGAAACTTGGATAGACTATGCGGGTCAGCGGAGGCGGGTAGGTTCCTGCAGAGGGATTGCAGGACCGGAACCCGCCTCATTCCAATTCATTGTGGGGACATCATCATGGCTGGTTTCTGGAGTCGCCTATTCTCTCGTTTATCGAACAAATCGAAACGACGCACTCGCCAGCGCTTTCTAAAAGTTGAAATGCTGGAAAACCGCAAGTTGATGGCCAATGACTTGGCGGCAATCACTGGTGTGTCTTTTAACGACCTCACCAACAACGGCCTGACCGGTGACGACCAACGCTTGGCCGGTGTCACCGTACAACTTTTCAGGGATACCAACACCAACGGCACATTCGACGTCGGTACCGATACGCTTGAGCAATCCGTAACCACCGATGCTCAAGGTCAATATCGTTTCGACAATCTCCTTGCTGGAACCTATTTCACTCGCCAATTGACACCTTCAGGTTTTGTGCAAACCCCTGGTGCCAACATTAATACCGTCACGGTAACACCACTGCAGGCATTGGGTACCGCTGGGACACTGATCGACGACTATAACACAACCACCCAAACCGTTTTGGCATCGGATCCAGGATCCTCTACGGATGATTTCGCTTTGGTTGCAACTGAAGCCATCGGCGGCGAACGTGATCTATCTGTCGCGTTGACCTCGATCGCAAGTTCGTTAGAACTCAATGCCAATAACTCCGTCACTGGCATTTTGGTGTTCGATGCTTCGGCGGGAGCAACCGGTTCTCGCCGAGTTATTTACGACGGTACCGACGGCGATGCGGCTACCCTGGATGCGACAGGCCTCGGCGGTGTCGACCTCACGGCATCGAGCTCAGTAGGCCTACGCTTTAGAATTGGTGCTGACCAAGCCTCGACTTTAGTGGTCCGAGTTTACTCTTCCGCAACAAACTTCTCCGTTGCCAGTCTTGCGATACCAGTAACCGGTGGCGCACCTACCGATACACTCATTGTGCGTTACGGTGACTTTACCACCGTCGGCGGCACCGGTGCCAACTTTACCAATGTTGGCGCCATCGAGTTTGCCATTGAAACGGGAACCGCCGTCGATGCTCAAATCGATATCATTGAAACAGCCTCCGTTGTAGTACAGACAGCCAACTTCCAAAACTTTGAATCGTTGTCGTTGGGTAATTTGGTCTTCCGCGATACAAACAACAACGGCCTTGCTGATGTTGGCGAGACCGGTATCGCTAACGTGTCGGTGCAACTCTACGAAGACACCAACCTCAATGGAACTTTTGACAGCGGCACAGATACACTCGTCGGTTCCACGACGACCAACGGAACTGGTAACTATCTCTTCACAAACCTCTTAGCAGACGATTACATCGTAGTTATTCCGCTGGCGAACTTCAACGCCGGTGGTCCTTTGGTTGGAATGTCGACCAGCACAGGTAACGATCCCTCACCAGATCCAGATAACAACGTTAACGGTGATGACAATGGTGGATTCCTGTCACTTGTAGGTGTTGTTTCCCAAGCCCTCACCTTATCCACTGGCGCAGAACCAACCAACGACGGTGACACCGACGACAATACCAACCTCACTCTCGACTTCGGCTTCGTACCCAATGTCGACGTTTCCGTTGTCAAGGTGGACTCCCCAACCACAGTTATCGCTGGCAATCAAATCACCTACACAATGACGGTCAGCAACGGCGGCCCATCCGCCGCAGATAATGTTGTTCTGACAGACGTCCTTCCAGTCGGTACAACCTTCGTTTCAGTAAACACATCGCAAGGCACAGCCGCCAATAACTCAGGTACCATCAATGCTAACCTGGGCACTATTGCTGCAGGCGGTTCAGCAACCGTAACCTTAATTGTCTCCACGTTGTCGAGTTTAGCCGACAACGCATCAGTCAATAACACGGCCACTGTCACATCAGACTACCTTGATACTAACCTTACCAACAATAGTGACTCTACCACTACCAACGTCGATCGCTTGGTGGACTTGGCCATCACTAAGACCGACTCGCCAGACCCTGTCCTGGTTAACGGACAACTCACCTACACACTCACCGTGATCAACAATGGGCCATCCAATGCCAGTGGCGTTATCATCACCGATAGCATCCCAGCCACACTGAATATTGTCTCCGCCACATCGAGCAATGCTTCGGTTGGAACTGTTGGCAACACGGTTACCTTTACAGTTGGTAACCTAGCTTCCGGTAGCACGGCGACCGCAACGATCATCGTTTCAGTCGCAGACGCGACCATCACTACCGTCGCCAATACTGCTACGGTCACGTCCGTTGAAACCGATTCGAATAACGCCAATAATTCAAGCACAGCCAATACAACTGTGACTCCCGTCGCAGATTTACGCATCGCGAAGACCGATAGCACTGACCCTGTTATCGCCGGCGGTACCATGTCCTACACCCTGACCGTTGTGAACGATGGCCCTTCTGGCGCTACCAACGTTGTCGTAACCGACGTATTGCCTGCGGGTCTTACCTTCAGCAGTGCGACATCGTCTCAAGGGACGGTCAATAACAACGCGGGTACAGTGACCGCCAACTTGGGCAATATGGCCAACGGTGCAACAGCCACCATCACCATCAATGTGAACGTATCCCCAACTGCAACGGGCACCTTGAGCAACACTGCAACGGTCACAGGCACTCAAACCGATGACGACAACACCAACAACTCCGACACAGAAACCACAGCCATCAATTCCCAAGTTGATATAGCTGTGACGAAGACGGACGGGTTGACTACCGTCATCTCCGGCAATAGCCTCACCTACACGATCGTTGTGACCAACAATGGTTTGTCGCAAGCGACGAACGTCAATTTGACCGATGCTCTTCCATCGACTTTAACCTATACAAGCCATACGGTTTCCCAAGGCACTGGCACCATCACGGGCCAGAACTTCAGCGCAGCCCTTGGCACATTGGCTCCCGGAGCCTCTGCCACT
>JBILTA010000796.1:0-2532 GCA_044371785.1 Pirellulaceae bacterium
AAGTCATTGTTTAGTAGGGCTAAGGCTTGCAAGGCTGTCGTTGTACGGTCTCGAACGGGAGTTAAGTTGGCCGCATTGGGACAATCAAGCGTTGCTAGGAATTGATGGGTCGTTGTCCGCACGATGTAACGATAGATCGAACGCCTCCATAGGCTCGGCTCGTTAGCAGGCTTGTAACGATACACGGGCGCATATTCCTCTTGGTAATCAAAATCCTCATAGCCAGGGCCATGAAATCGGCGGTCGAGGCAGCCGCTCATCAACAGTACACTGTCACGCAGAGCTTCTGCATCGAGACGCTTGGGGGATCTCCGCCATATGAATTGGTTTTGGGAATCTTGGGCGAAAGCAGCTTCGTTTCGCAACGAGGATTGTTGATACGTGTAGCTGCAGCATATCAATCGCTGAATGTGTTTCAGTGACCAGTCATGCTCAATGAGTTCGGAGGCTAGCCAATCGAGTAGTTCGGGATGAGAAGGCAAGCTTCCCCCTAAGCCAAAATCGCTCGGTGTATCGACCAAGCCACGACCAAAATGATAGTGCCATAATCGATTCACGATCACGCGTGCTAACAAGGGATGATCTGCGTCAGCTAGCCAATCCGCGAAAGCTAATCGCCGTTCTTCATCCGTTGTGATCGAGGTTGACAAATTCATGGCAACTGGCAGGCAGCGAATCGCGTTGGGCTTTACTTCCTCGATGGGGTCTTCCGGGTTACCTCGTCGCAGACGGAAAATGGGTGTTTCCTTAGCAACATTAAGGCCGTAATATCGGCTTGGGGATGCGAGCTGGTCTTTCGCAACCTGAGCGGCTTGTAGCTCCAGTTCAATTCGGCGAATTTCTTGGTCAAGTTTAGCTGTATCTGTTTGAGCTAATCGTAAGTCGTCGCTGCTCAATGTCGGATCGATGAAACAGACCTGATCGTGACTGATTCCATTTCCAGCATCCGTGATCAAAAGCGTAAGAAAGCGACTCTTGGGATTCAATGCGATATCAATAGACTTGAGGCCATCATTACGACCCAACTTTTCTACCTTGAAGGCTTCAGTGCCATCGAGCAGAATGGCCACAGAAGCCCCTTCTTTCTCGGTTTGCCCAAAATAGCCCACGCCACTACGGAAATGGGAAAACTCCTTCTGCGTGTTCTGGCGGAGTTGATCTAAGTCAAAAGTGATTGCGACATTGGCATGCGTCCCGAGTATGGCATGCTCTGTTCCGTATTCGATACCAGCTAGCTGTGTGGAATGCTGCGAATTAACTGGCCCATATCGAACGGCATCCCAGGATGCTCCCGAAGTATCCGGGATAGGAATCTCAAGACCGGTTGAGGTTATCTGCAAGCGTTGGTTGATGCCTTCGACCAAACCATCGGGTATCGCAATACCATCGATCCCCAAACGCTGGATGGGATTGAAATGATTCAAGCGAGTGCCATCCAGATAGCCACGCTTTTCTATTTGCACATTGCCCGAAGCGGGATCTAATCCAGCACCAGCTTTGCCTGTTCCGAAACCGTTTCCGCCTCCAATGATATCGGCAAGATCTAAACCTTGATTGCGCAATTTTTTGAGGTCACTGCGCAATGAGGCCATTCTTTGAGTCAGTTTATGTTGCTCTTCCTCGTAACCTTTTAGTTCGAGATAATCGACAGGGCGATCCGTACGGCGAACCGACGCCAAAAGTGCGATCATCTCGTAGTATTCCGTCTGAGCAATCGGATCGAGTTTGTGGTCGTGGCATCGTGCGCAGTGAATCGTAACACCGCATAAGCTCGTCATGACTTGAGTCAACATATCGTCCAAGTCATCGGCCCGTGCTTGACGTCGTAAGACTTCGCTCTGTGTTTCTTCTTGCCCCACGAAGTCATAAGGACCCGCAGCGAGAAAGCCGGTGGCGATGACCGATCGTTGATCTCGCGGTGCGATCAAATCTCCTGCGATTTGTTGTCGAACAAATTGATTGTAGGGTAAGTCACTATTCCAACTATCAATCACATAATCGCGATAACGCCAGGCATTGGGGCGGCGTTGATCGCGTTCGAAACCATGGGTATCCGCGTAATGAGCAATATCGAGCCAATGTCGGGCCCACTTTTCACCATAGGCTGGATCTGCCAGAAAACGGTTTACTGCTTTTTCATAAATGTCGGCTGAATCTATCTGAGACGTAAGTTCGTCAAGTTGTTCTGGAGTAAGAGGCAGGCCGCGTAAATCAAACGAAAGGCGTCTCAACCGTTCGCGGAATGTTGCGAGGGGTGATTGTGGCAATTCGAGTTCTTGCAGCTTGGCGATAACGAAGAGATCGATGGCATTATGCGAAATGTATGCGCTGTGGGATTCTCCTACGGAGATATCGGGGATTTTGGGTTTTTCAATCGGCTGCCAAGCCCAATGCTTCAAGCGGGGGTCCTCTTCGGCACCTTCATTATCGGGTAGCCCCGGCAAATCCAACTCTATCCAACGCGAGATGTGCGAAATCTCTTCGGCTGAAAGAGCAGTCCCTTCCGGTGGCATTCGATCTTCACCGGTTGAA
>JBILTA010000797.1:0-2531 GCA_044371785.1 Pirellulaceae bacterium
TCAACAGCTGATAGCTCGTAAATAACACAAAAGCGTGCCCATCCGACTGCGCTAAAAAATGTTGTACTAACGCTGGCAGCGAAGCCTCGAACTCACGCTTCTGTGCAGAGGGGTCCGGTAAGTTCTCCAGCAAGATAAGCCGAGCCTGCTCCCTATAATTGAATGGACTGCCGAGCTTGATCGTACTCGGCCCCGTTAATCCAACCCGTGACTGATAAAAATCGAAGCCCCCTTCCCTGCCGACAGAAATCGTGGCACTTGTGAGGATCACGCTGGGGACTTGATTAAACAACATTTCACGCAACTGTGGACCAACATCCACGGGTGAAGCTCGCATGATCATCCGCGAATGGCCACGTCTCGAAAACTGTTGCTCAAGCCAGTAGACATTGTCCGGTAATCGCTGTTCCAGCCAGCTTGTAATTGAACCCGCCAAAGTGTCAATGCGAGTTTGTGCCGAAAGCAAATCCTGTCGAACCGATTCGTCCTTGTGATCGCTCCCATAACGCTTCAGTTGACCGGCAAGTTCTTGAAGCAATGGACTGAGTTGATTCTCAATGATTTTAGGTGAATGAACACGTCCGTTGCCGCCAGGGCGATCTTCCAGCCAATGCTGTAATTCGAAACTAAACTGTTCGAGGGCATCACAGCAACGCACATGGAGTTTAGCCACCTGAATGAGGTCGAGGGCTTTTAGAAGCCCCTTGTCCGTTGAGGGGTTATAAATCTTTCGCAATATGTAATCGATTTGGCTGGTTGTTACTTGCAACCCTAAATGGTCGCTGGCCACAGCCTCCAACGTATGGCATTCATCAAATACGACAGCATCATAATTGGGAAGCAAGCTGATGCCAGACGCGCGTAGAGCCAAGTCGCTGAAAAACAACGCATGATTGACTACCAGGATCTGCGCGTTTTGTACGCGACGTCGCGCGAGATAGTAAAAGCACTTATCGTGCATGGGACAGCGACGCCCCATACAATTACCGCTATCGCTGGCAACTTCGTCCCACACAGGAGGCGATGGTCGCACCGGCAGTTCGCTTAGGCTGCCATCATTCGTCTCTGCTGCCCAGCGACGGATCATCTGAAGTTGTTGAAGCTCTTCTTCGCTCCCGAAGAGTGCCGTTGCTCGGCCCATCGCTTGTTGCATGCGCCGCAAACTAATGTAATTCCCTCGCCCCTTGACCAGTACCGAGCTGAACTCGCGCGGAATCACCGCATTGAGCAACGGTAGGTCTTTGTGAATCAATTGTTCTTGGAGGCTGATGGTGTGCGTGCTAATGACAATGCGTCGATTTCGTTTTTTGACCGTGCCATCATCCAGAATATCTTCGCTCTCGCCTTCTGTTGCATACAGAATTGCGGGAACCAAATATGCAAAGCTTTTCCCAACGCCAGTGCCTGCTTCTGCCAAGAGATGTTTGCTCGATCCCAGTGCCGCCGCAACAGCATCCGCCATTTGCAGCTGTTCTTGTCGGGCCTCGTAGCGAGTCAAACGCCTTGAAATAGAGCCACCAGGGCCGAGGATGTCGTGAACGTTCATGACGATGGGGCTCTGAAGAACTCAAAAAGCGTGAAGAATGTGGCGAAAGTTAGGGACATAATGCGTCAAACATCGAGCGGTATTACCGGAGCCCCGTAAGAGTATACCAACATTTGGAATAGCTCCGAGCCCTGTTGAATCGAGCGTACACCACTTAGGAGCAACGCAACTCAGCATCTCAAGAAGCAACGCCCGCTGCTCCGTCGGACCAAATGTTTCGATTCCAAGACACTAAGTGTGCTAAGTACGCGGGCAACTGGAAGTCCGCTACGATGAATGATTCGATCGATGTCGGTGGCATCGAACTCTATGGAGTTCAAAACAGTTTGCTCTTGTTCGTTGAGTTGCAATTCGGCAGGACGGCGAATGGTTCGATCAGGGGCGATTTTGGCGTCCTGCACCATGGGCCCTAGGCTCTCGATTATGTCCTCGGCACATTGTGTCAGCGTCGCACCATCACGTATAAGTTGATGGCAGCCCTGCGAGACTCGTGAATTTACAGGGCCTGGCAGCGCGAAGACATCTCGCCCCTGTTCAGCTGCATGCCGGGCCGTAATGAGCGTCCCGGAGCGTCGAGCGGCTTCGATGACTAGCACTCCTAAGGATAGTCCGCTAATGAGCCGATTGCGTTGAGGAAACATGCCACGTTTCGGTGGCACACAAGGTGGCTGCTCAGACAGAAGCAGCCCGCCTTCGTTGACGATACGTTCCGCCAAGCTTTTGTTTTCGGGTGGGTAGATAGTGTCTAGCCCATTGGCGAGGACGGCGATCGTTCGTGCTTTATTGCGTAAGGCAGTCTCATGTGCAATCGCATCGATGCCGCGTGCCAGGCCGCTGACCAAAGTGAATCCTGCTTGAGCAAGGCTATAGCAAATTCGTGTCGCTTGGTCTTTGCCGTATTGGGTAGCGTGTCGCGTACCTATGATGGCGATGGAGAGTTGATCGCGAGGTGAGAGAGTTCCTTTGTAGAAAAGGACACTGGGTG
>JBILTA010000799.1:0-2526 GCA_044371785.1 Pirellulaceae bacterium
TGCGGCAGTCAATACGTCGTAAGGTGGTGGTCGCGAAACAACGCCGAGCACTGGTAACGCTTCGGATGCCAAATAACAATGCCATGCACGCCGAGCACGCGATCGGCCGTTTTTCCAATGGTGACCTCACTCGCGCGTGCCGGGTGATGGCAAACGTTATCCAACTCAAGACAGCAGTCGACCAACTTGTCATGACAACCGACCAAAACCAATCGAATCCGTTAGCGAGCCCTCCCGCAACTTCTCGGCTCACACGAACGTCCGCGTGGCTCGGCATGTGGGCCATTGCGTGCATCGTAATGTTCGTCCTTCGGTTCCGAAAAATTTGGCTGCTCGTTGGAGAATCGTGGCTCGGACTCTTGATCGGCTTCGTTGTGCTGTGGCTCGGAGGTGCGTTGCTCTACCTCGCATTTTCACAACTAGACCGGATAAAGTCCGAGGGGCTTAAGTTTGTCGCTCAAATGCTTCTCTGCTTGCTAGTCACAATCATAGTAGGCGGAATAATCCTGATAGTCACGTTTTAGTTTTTCCAACGAAATTAGTGAGCAATGGACTCAACGCTTTCCAAAAAAACTTGACAATCGGATAACAAACCAATGCACCCGAGCGGCGAAATCGGGCGTTTTAACAATGGAAAATCTCTCGTCGCCGCCGGGTGATTGGTGACGTTATGCCCTAGGAAGCCCAAGAGACACATGGCTGACGAACACCAACGGAGACTCCGCGAGAAACTTCTGCGAATGCCGCTGGTTGCCCCACCGTCACCGTGGAAGCGCGTAGCGACTCATGCTGTGGGCGGCTTAACGGAGATCGGATTTGCTCCTGATTCCGATCTCTTGTTAGTACTATCCAGCAATGGTCGTGGCGTGTTTGATTGCAATTCGGGCGAACGCGTTGCTCGTGATTACGACGAAAACTGGGATGATCTTGATGAGACTCGCTTGATCTCGATCGGAATTGGGCCATTATCTGAAATGAGAATTCGACTTGCCGGTTTACACGGCGGAGGATTGCCCACAACAACCGACGACGGCTGGAGCCTCGATATCCTTTCTCTTGATTGGCCTCAATACTCGATGTTCCTAAATGCTCCGTACAAATCGTTGTTTCATGACGATGGACATTCGTGTAAAATCGCCGAGGATGGTGTCACAGGATTTCGTGCTGCTGGTTTTTCTGACACTGGAAAATCTTTCGTGTTTGCAACCAGTTCCGACCTAGAAATCTATGCTCGAATAAGGGCATAACCAAACCATGCACCGAAGTGGCCGATCGGCCGCGCTTTACTTTAGAAACTTTTTTGGCGGCCACTCGGTGATGGTTGCCGTTCGTCCTTAGAGTGCACACCGATGCAGACTCTTTCACCACTGCAAAGCCAGATCGCTGTATGCGAGAAATTCGGCGTTACCCCGCAGACCTTCATGCGACACGAACGAATGGGACTTGCGATCGCTACGATGAGCCTTTTACCGATAAATGGATTGCGGATACCTGCGCTCAGTGGATCGACAGGTTGGTATGTCTTTGGCGGCGCGGAACAGTCTGAGGATGCAGACTTCTATTCACCTTTGTGCATCACTCACATTACGAAATACTGCAAAATTGCGATTCCCTATCTTTGTCTGCCGTCGGGTTGGCGTTTTCAAATCGACGCTGATGGCTACGAGGATGTGTGGTATGATGAGGGCCTTTTCCGCAATCGCTAGACTCAATAATATCCCAAAGGTACGGACGAACAAAGAAATGCACGGGAGTTGCGGGTCGCGCGTTTCTTGATGGTCAGGTTTCTGGCCGCAACCCCGTGATTTCAGTCGTTCGTCGACTTTAGCGGACAGACAGAAACACGGCCTGCATCGGTTCTACTTGTGGAGAGTGCTTACGAAACATGGAACCTGATCCGCCAGTGAATACTCGCGATGACTTGATATCGCACATCTTTCGCATGCTCGACGATAATGACGCACGCGAATGGGAGAATGAATCCGCTTACTCCTTTTTGCAGGCAATGGCAGCGTGGCTAAATGATTGCAGTGGCTATTACCGAAACATCAAGTCTCCGGTAGATATTGAGACGCCGACATGGCAGATCATCGCAGATGCATTGACTGCCGCGACCGAGTATGAATGACGATATAGTGCCGACTCCAGAAGGGTCGGGGCTAGAAGTGGGTGCAGCGTTTACCTCCAATCGCTATAATCGACGAACAATGAATTGCAGCCAAGTGCTCGATCAGCCGTTCTGACTTGCGTTTAGTCTACTGCTCGCACTGGCTGAATTCGGTCGTTCTGGCATCAAGTGTGATTGTATGAACTGGGAGACGATTGTAGAAGCAATCCAACGCTACCGTCTCGCCGTCAGGATCAAATGGAACGGAGACTCAGACGATCCCGAATGGGCGTCATGGGCTATCATTCCGACGAAAGGATACATCGAAATCAGCACAATTGGGCCTGTTGCATATCGCGATGTTGAATGGATTGAGATAGAAGTGAGCATGATTTCAGAAAACGGTCGACTCATTCCTC
>JBILTA010000798.1:0-2526 GCA_044371785.1 Pirellulaceae bacterium
AGTCACGGAGTAAGGCGAGTCGAAAGTTCTTGTTCATGTACCACTTGATCTCTAGGTTCTCTTGTGATGCTCGGATTCCTGAGCCACGATGGATAAACTCGTAGTTCAGAGAGTTGTTATCCTTAAACTGTTCGCGCCACAGAAGTCCGAATTCACCTTGAGTAATGAGTTGCGCATTGGGCCAGCGTTTGCGCGTCTCGGTGAGCCATAAGTGTAGACCTTCCATGCCATTCTTCCCGCCGTAACCGTAGATTTTGCGGGCTTCTACGAGTCCCATTTCCCAGCCGCAGGTGACCCAGGCGAATCCATTGCGTTGAAAACCATCGTCGAAGTGAGTTGCTGTTGTAGCCAGCATCGACTTAGTGCCTCTTTCTGTTCCCATATCAAGCACCGTTTCAATCGGACCAACTCCTTGACGACTGCGCCATGGTTCGCCGTCGACGATTCTTCTCCCTGGTATTCGAGCCGCTAGGAAATCTACGGTCCAGCCATCCAGGTTGACGCAGTCGATGAAGTCTTCGGACCCTTGTGCAGGCTTACAGAAATGTTCTCGCGATGGATAATAGGGATAACAGATGGAACCTTCGCCATCGCCGTTATCAACAGCATATTGACTCCAAATATTTCCCTGACAGACGTGTATTCCCTCGACATCTGCAAGATATTTCAAGTTATCCGCCGCGAGAAAGCCAGCGACAACACTGTTGGGGCGATACCCACCGCCGACCAACTCTGAGACACGTTTAAGTCCCTCATGGAGGTCGCGATTGACTTGCTCGCGAGTGTTGTACATGTTCGAGAAGTAAGCACCCGGAATGAAAGTGATTTCATCACCGAATTTGGCTCGATACGAAACAATCAACTCGCGCAATTCAACGTATTGCGGTCGTTCATCATGCAGGGCAAGCCAACTAAATGCCCAAGTGATGCGTGCGCCGGGCCAGGCTCTTTCAATCGCTTCACGAAATGTACGTGCTTCCGCCGATGTGTGAATGGTTGACTCATCTGGGCCATGGGCTTCATCACGCGTCACTTCAATTTGTCGGACACGCACAATGGTATTCAGTGTGAGAAATCGATTACCCAATAATTGTGTTTTGGCGGTGTTCGGGGTGGGCCGCGCTTCTGTTTGTGAATAGGTAGATTTGATTTGGCAAGGTTCGTCTGCAGTTAAGCTGGAACCTAAGACTGCGCCGATGGCTAAGCGAAGTATAACCCCGATGAAAACTGTATTTCTAATCATCATGAGTTGCTCTGCTGAGTTATACACGGAAGGTGTTTCGAAGGGCGTTTTAACTCCATAGTGCTTCGCCATATTGCCAGCCCGCTTTGACCGGTTCCTTAATGAATGCGTTCAATTCGGGATGATTGACAATTTTGCCAGCTTTTGCGTCCCATTCGATCGTGGTATTGAACCGCTGAGCGATAACGCCGAGCAAGACAATCTCTGTTAACTTAGCTGCGTAGGTGAAGTTGGACCCTGGTTCTGGACCTTCACCTTTGATTGCGCGTAGCCACTCTCGGAACGGGCCTCCTGCGACTCGCGGGATCGTTTGAGGTGGAGGATTCTTTAACCAAGTTTGATGCAGTTCTTCATCAGCAAAAGTTGGCACACCAGCGTGAGTTCCACAGCCAAGTAAGCCCTTTGAACCAACCATCCAACAGGCAAGTCCACGATAGGCTGCATGATCGGCTCCGAATTTATCGATTCGGCCAACCTTGTTCCAATCCTGAGGTCCGTCAAACCATTCGAGAACGACTGGGCCCCGTTGAGCATTAGCGGGGAAATGAAACTTGATGTGGCTGCCTGCTGGAATGACTCCTTCTAAAGACTCTTTCCGCGCGAGGCATTCTACTTTTGTAGGTGCGTCGAGATCGAGAGCCCAGACCGGTGTGTCGAGTGTATGACAACCCCAATCACCGAGCATACCGAGTCCGAAATCGTAAAACGATCTCCACTTCGCTGGATGATATTCTCGATTATAGGGACGTTTTGCAACTGGCCCCTGCCATAGATCCCAGTTAAGACCAGCAGGAATGGGCTCTTCTGGTAAAGGCATAACTGCGGGGTTAGCAAAATGTTGGCCACCCATCTGTGGTCCACTATTATGACAAAAGACCTGAGAGACATCACCGATCAAACCTGCTCGATAGGCTTCGACCGATTGCCGAATTCCATCACCCGCATGTCCTTGATTGCCCATTTGTGTCACAACGTTGTAGCGATCTTTCGCCTTGAGCAAAGTCCGGGCTTGCCAGACGTTGTGTGTGAGTGGCTTCTGCGTATAAACATGAATGCCGCGTTCCATTGCAGCCATGGTTGCAGCAAAGTGGGTATGATCTGGAGTGCTAATCACCACTGCGTCGATCTCTTTCCCCATTTTGTCGAACATCACTCTAAAATCTTCAAAGAAGGGTTGGGTTGTACGCCAGCTCTTCAAATTCTCAGCACAATGGTTGCTATCGACGTCACAGAATGCAACCAAGTTTTCTTCGCTACATCCTTGCTTATAGGGCTGCTGCGCA
>JBILTA010000800.1:0-2525 GCA_044371785.1 Pirellulaceae bacterium
CTTGTGATGAAGAGTTCGACAGATGATGGTAGAACTTGGAGTGATATAAAAATATTGTGGGATGATGGAGACAATACTTGTGGGAACCCTTGTCCGGTGGTGGATCAAGAAACGGGTACCGTGTGGTTATTGCTCACTTGGAACAAAGGTTCCGATCATGAATCGGAGATCATGTCGGGTAAAAGCGATGATGTTCGCCATGTATATGTAATGTCCTCGAACGATGAAGGGGTAAGTTGGAGCGAACCGAAGAAGATCAGCCAAACAACTCGTCGCGATCATTGGCGTTGGTATGCGACAGGGCCAGGCAACGGAATACAACTCACTCGAGGCAAACATGCAGGCCGTTTATTGATTCCCTGCAATCATTCGGATCATACAGATCCTAAAGAACATCCTTATCGAAGTCATGTGATTTACTCCGACGATCATGGTGTTTCATGGAAATTGGGAGGTATTCACGAAGCAAAAACCAATGAATCAGGAGTCGTGGAATTGAGCGATGGCCGAGTGCTACAGCAAATGCGGTCCTATCACGACAAAGGGATGCGAGCTATGGCGATCAGTGAGGATGGTGGCGAGAGTTGGGGAAAAGTTTATCTTGACGAAGCGCTAAATACGCCCGTTTGTCAGGCCAATATACTGCGTTACTCATGGCCCGAGACCAAAGTCGCGAAAGATGCAAACATTATTATGTTCTCAAGCCCACGTGGTAAGGGGCGGCAGCAAATGACGGTTTGGATCAGCCGGGATGATGGTAAGACATGGCCTGAGCAGCGTTTGATTAACGCTGGCGGGGCCGGATATTCCAATATGGTTGTCTTGTCTGATGGGCAGGTTGGTCTGCTGTACGAAAAGGATAACTACAAAACCATTAGTTTTGTTCGATCGATTCGTCTGTAGATACTTCACTTCCCCTCCTTAGCCCACCGTTTCATCAGTTCGATGTTTTGTTCGACTATAGGGTTCCCGTTTCCGACATAAACTTTCATGTCACTTTCGAACATCGCGTCGGGCTCGGGACCCTTATCGCCAGATTCCACGATCCATTGATCGAGTCGCTGGCGATGCTCTTCTAAAGCGGCCTGATGTTCAGGCGAGGTGGCGAGATTATTGACTTGCCAGCGGTCTGTACGCCAAAGATAGAGTTCTTCCGTCGGACGTTCTTTGGCGAACAGCAATCGTTCCGACAATTCCGGTAACTGTTGATCGGCATGTAACTGGCGTAGCACTTTGATGATGCTCTTGCCATCCTTGTAGGCGTTCGGCTGAAGGTGGGGGCGCTTAGGATAAAAGTTGCGAATGTAAAGATAGTCTTCAGTACGGATACTGCGCAGGCGTTCCACAGTCTCGTCACAGCGATCACGTGCCGCAAATATCATCTGGCGCGGTTGATATGTCGGAGCGAGGATGTTCTTGGCTTGCATCGACTTCGGTTGTTCAATGCCGGCCGCTGCAAGTGTGATAGCAGCTAGGTCGATGTGCAATACAAAGTCGTCGCGTGTGACGTTTTGTGGGATCCCAGGACCGCGTATGATCAACGGTATATGCGTTCCTTCGTCATAGAGGAATTGTTTACCGCGAGCATGGCTGATTCCATGATCGGTTATGAAAATAATGAGAGTGTTTTCGAGTTCTCCTTCTCGTCGGAGTCGTTCGAGGACTTTGCCTACGTGTAAGTCGGTGAAACGAACCGAATCGAGGTAAGCAGCCCAGTCTTGAAGTAGAACTGGATCGTCTGGGTAGTAAGGTGGTAATTTGACGTTGCTCATTTTCGTAGCGTTGCCAAACTCCTCGACTGCTTCCGCAGATAACTTTTGAGCTTCCTTATGAGTCCCTCCGCGAAGTTTGCCTCCCAACAGTTGCACTTGCATAAAGAAAGGTTGTCCCTCAGTTCTTTCGGACCAATCAGCCCCCGAGTAGATCTGGGGATCCCATTCGAAGTTGTAATCTGTTTTGCCGAGAGGGGTTGAGCCATTTTTGGTGGGAGCACCACGCTGGTTGGTCCCTTTAAGGCCACTTCCAATGCAAGTGAAATAACCAGCTTGCTGAAGTAGTTTAGGGATAGGGGTAACGCCAGCAGGTAAATTGATTTTTTCCGTTCCTCGACCGCTGCGATGATGATGCGAGCCGATGGTGGTTTGGTACATGCCGGTGATTAGGGCAGAACGACAAGGCGAGCATACTGGCGCTGTGACAAAAGCTTTGGTAAAGCGAATTCCTTCCTGTGCCAACCGATCTACATTGGGTGTAGAGATTGCCGTTTCACCATAACAAGAGAAATTCGGCGACATATCGTCGACAACGAACCACAAAATGTTCGGACGACTATCTTGAGCGGCAGCTGCTGGGGCTGAGAGGCTAACGCCAACCCAAATGGCGATGGATGCAAGAAATTGAATCAGGTATTGTCGTCGCAAGATAGGCTCTAGATGCATGGGCGTAACCCGTGTCGAAGTTGTTGTGAATGAGAGAGTGGTTAGGAGGGTGTTTTATGGTAGCGATCAGGGGAACGGGATGGTAGA
>JBILTA010000214.1:0-8229 GCA_044371785.1 Pirellulaceae bacterium
TGATGCCGTCATAAACTTGGCTGGTAGAAGTGTTAATTGTATCAAGACGCCGGATCATCAGGACGAAATTCTGCGATCAAGAGTCGAGTCAACGCGTGTGCTTGGCGCAGCGATCAGACTGGCAAAGTTGCCACCGCCAGTCTGGATACAGATGAGCACGGCACATATCTATGGGGATCCGCCGAGTGCTTTATGCGACGAGTATAGTGCGGAAGGTATTGGGTTTGCTCCAACAATCGGAAGGGCCTGGGAAGCAGCATTTAAGGAAAGCCTATTGCCTTGTCAGCGCGGAGTTATAATGCGAACCAGTTTCGTGCTGGGAAAAGACCGCGGGGCGGGAGGCGGGGCTTTGGAGATGCTAAAGTTCTTGGCTCGACTTGGCCTTGGTGGAAGAGTTGGAAGTGGTAAACAGGGGATGTCGTGGATTCATGAAGAAGATCTCTGTCGCTTGTTCGAAAGTGCCGCTTCCGATGAATCGATGTCAGGTGTCTATATTGCATCTGCCCCCTATCCTGTTTCGCAGGATGAGTTTATGCGTACATTGCGCGGAGCACTTCGAATCCCCGTTGGTTTGCCGGCTCTAGAGTGGATGGTGCGAATCGGAGCTCCGCTCTTTTTTCGAACTGATCCGGAGTTGGTATTGTATGGAAGGTACGTTCAGTCGCGGCGTCTCGCAGAGCATGGATTCGAATTCGTGCATCCTAAGCTTGACTCCGCATTACGGGACCTATGTCGCTAGCTCAGCTTTGTTGCTTGGCTTTGTCTGATAGTGTAGAGAAGTAAGGATTCGATGAGCTTGTTTACTTCTTGAGCTCGATACATACAACTTCATTATCATCTCGCAGATATCCATAGCCATTTGCGATCGAAAGAGTCTGACGATTTTTTCCAACCAGTTGGGCGCGGCTCAGCTCCTTAAAGCCTTTTGCATCGGCCTTTGCAATGACCAATTCGCCTTCGATTGTCGTGAGGAAAAATTTTCCATCAGCGTAAACTAAATTGCCTTTGCCAAATCGGCTTTGTTGCCATACTGACTTGCCTGTCTTGGCTTCTATGCAAGAGAAATGGCTCACAGGCCCAGCGGCTCCGACGTTGTCGAATCCGTACAGAAGGTCACCGATAACGATGGACGTTTGCCATTCATTTCGCATGACACTTTTGGAATTCAGGGACTTCCAACGCTCCGAAACCGTGTAGCTACCATTTGTGTTTTTGACATCCAATAAAACCGAGCCATGGTTTTCACCAGCTGAGACAAATACACCGCCATCAACTAATACAGGCGAAGCGGTATTGCACCCGTAATCGGTTTCAAACGAGTAACTCCAAAGAACCTCACCACTGCTAGGGGCGATGCCCATCACTGCGGTTCCAGTAATGGATACCACCTGATTTGAACCTGCAACATTGAGAAGCGCTGGTGAAGAATAACCTGCATGACCTGAGCCGGTTTGCCAGAGTCGTTTTCCATCTTCGGTCGAGAAGGCGACAACAGCTCCATCCACTGCACCGGCATGTACGATCACGCAATTGTCAACGACAAGCGGGGAAGAGGACATGCCATATTCCGATGGTTCGCTGGATAGTTCTTGCATTACGTTTTTACGCCATAAGAGTTTCCCACTCTTGAGATCGGCTGCGATCAAGATCCCTTCACCCGAGTAGGCGTAGACCTTTTCGCCAGCGATCGTGGGAGTGGCACGCGGGCCATCACCCATGGCGTTTTCATACGTTGCACCCATCTCAGTCTTCCATTTTTCTTTTCCATTGGCCACATCGAGAGCTACCAACCATTGTTTGCCATCAGCATTCCAGGTAGTGATGGCGTAATTGCCCTGTACAACAACGGCAGACATGCCGACTCCACCTTGGGCACGCCAGCGAACGGTTGGGCCAGCAGCCGGGAATGATTCCAGAAGACCTTCTTCGGAAGAAATGGCGTTTCGATATGGGCCAAGAAATTGCGGCCAATCTTCTGCATGTGCGTTGGTCGCACAAAGACACAACGACAAAGATGTTGCCAAGAAATTCAATGTAAAAGGTCGCTGCATGGTAAGCATCCAGTCTTAAGAGGCCGAAGTATTTGGCGAATGTTATCGTCAATGAAGGCCTTTAGAGTCTATACGGAAACAAGTTGCCAGAAAAGACAATTGGGAAGAACGTCCCAAAATGTGGCTGGCCTAGTCACCTGATTTGGCGAAAGCAGAGAATTGTGTAAAAGGCTGGGAGTGGCGGACTCTAAACTAAGTCTGATTTTTTTGAATGTAGTTTTGGAATACCCCGTTTATCTAGGATGACAGCAAGTCTGTAATGTGATGATCGACATTTCAGCGGCCCGCTTGACGTGATCGTATTTTGTCGTCGAAGCGACATGCTTCAGAAGTGTAAGCGCTGATTGGGCTTGGCGTCCAATTTTGGTGAGTGTCAAACACAAGATTTCTTCATCGTCACCCGATCCTCCCTCGTTTTCCATCGCCAGGTGATACTCTAAAAGCTTCATCAACGGTGGCACGAGCCAAGCGATATCAACTAGGGAGTCATAGCAGTGGACTTCATCTGGCAAGCCGCATATCGCCTCTCAATCTTCGAAGCCACGGAGCAAATAAAGAGTTATCGTTTCGATCACATCGATCCATCGGTCTAGAGTTTTCTTATCCGTAACAGATATGAAATGACGTTGTTGAAGGATGGGGTCAAATGGAAATGCCGTACAATTCCTAGCTGTGCGTGTTAAGCTCCAAAGTGTGAAAACAAGGTCGCGATCCGGAGATGGCGAATTAAGGCGTGAAGCGACGCACTAAAGTGCCTTAACGATCTCTGAAAAATGCTTGTGGTTTAGTTCTCTATAAGGACGCAAATTGCCGAGTAGAGTATCTTGCTGACTTTTAAGCTCTCCGCTGTGTTGACGCAAAAGGTGAACGGCATCATTGAATTTCATCGTTTACGGAGCATCCTATCGCTTGGAAATTTGCGGACGGAAAAAAAGATCCGAATAAAGCTGCAATAGCCTTTTGGGCCAAAATCTTTGTTGGGTGTGATCACGGATTTGGAGGACCTGTATTGGTATTACCAGACCGAGAATGATCTTCACCAGGTAAAAGTCGTAGGGGAGTGAACGTTCGGACAATAAAGACACCCTCCGTGCAAGCCCCACTCGCGATTCCGACTGTGTAACAGATAAGATCTGTCCAGAGGAATCCATGTCCGAGTGCGTATCCCCCAAGTCTTGTTTGTCGAATGGAATCGATCCAGGGAGCATGATAGAGTTGACTGATCTCAACCAAAAAGGCGATTGCCAGGGCTATTGCGGTTCGAAAGGCCAGGGAGGTGCCTGCGAACATAGTGCTTATCAAAAGGAAAAGCACTAATGCCCAGAGTGTATCTCCCGCATATTCCGCCATAAAAGGCGGAAGGAGGTGCGGGTATTGTCGCGATGCGAGTCCAGCAACAATGACCAAGATGGCTGTCGTGATATAGGTTAAGCGGATCCGAATCATGGTTTATGTTTCAGGCATTAGAACGGTCGAATTCAGAAGTGATATCGATTTTGGCACATGCTTCGGCCCAAATGCGGCGAGGAAGTTTTCCAAGCCGTAGATGGTATCGGGTCTCATTAGGAAACTCTCGTGGTATCTAAGTTGTTTTAGCTGGTTTGCATTCCTGGGCTCTTTTAGCGTTGAGCTCAATATAGTGGCTCCATTGCTGCGGCACATCATCTTGATAGAAAATGGCTTCTACTGGGCATTCAGGAATGCAAGCGCCGCAGTCGATGCATTCGTCGGGATGGATGTAGACCATATCGGCGTCTTCATAGAAGCAATCGACTGGACAGACCTTTAGGCAGGCCTTGTCTTTGCAGCCCTTGCAGGGTTCCGTGACAACCATTGCCATAAGTAGTAAACTCCAGGAAAAAAAGAAAGTTTTGAGCATGGGTACCGGAGGAGATGAGAAACAGATTCCGCAACCGGACAGGAATTCTGAAAAAAAGTTAGAAAGAGCTTTGGCTCATAGCTCCAGTGGCGATTTACTCTCCCTTTGGAAGTCCGGCTCGGAAGAAGCTGCTCAAATTCTAGTAACGCGATATGAACTACGACTTATGGCGTTGGTGGCCGCTCGGTTGAATCGCAAATATCGTTCTGCAGTTTCGCCAGAGGAGGTGGTGCAGTCTGCGCTGGGAAGTTTCTTTCGCGTGATTCACGCAGGGAGAAACTTTTCGCTTGAAGGAGATGATTCGGAATCAGCGTGGAAGATTTTGGCCACATTTACGCGCCGAAAACTGTCGCGTGCTTTAGAGCGGGAAAACGCTTGGAAGCGTGGCGGAAACAGTGAGCGAATGTCAATGGATGATATGCCATTAGAGTTGACATCGCTGGCGAACTCGGCTGATGCCGACGATTTGTTAATGGACCTTGAATCTCTGCTGTCGCCGGATGAAAAAGTTTTGTGGGAGTTTCTGCTGGTTGGATTTACGCAGAAGGAAATCGCTGAGCGGATGACTGTCGCTGAGCGAACGATTCGACGGAGAATCACGGGATTGAGAGAGAGGCTCGCGGCTATTTTAGAAATTGCGGAAAGTAAGCCCAACAAGTCAACTCTTTCCCTGGAGAGAATTCCGCTTCCCAGGATAAGTTATCGCGATTTTGTGCTGGGAAAGCTGGTTGGAAAAGGTTCTTTAGGCAAGGTTTATCGCGCGCGATTACAGTCTAGCGATGAAGTAGTTGCGGTGAAGTTTATGCATCGTCAATTCTGGGAGCAGCAATTCAGAAAGCACACATTTCTGCAAGAAATTGCGCAAGCCGCCAAGGTCGAGCATGCGAGTGTTGTTCAATATTATGGTTGGGGCGAGTCTCCACATGGTGGACCTTATTTAGTAAGCGAGTTCATTGACGGAGAGACGCTTGGTCGTGTCGATTCGTCAAATCCTGAAACCAAGTTGAGATGGCTACATCAGGTTTGTGAGGCTGTTGCCGCTTGTCATCGTGCGGGTGTGGTCCATGGTGACCTTACTCCGAACAATATCCTGGTTTCCAAAGAGGGCCGCATTGTTATTACCGATTTTGGCTTCGCAGTCTCAAGGGCATGGCATGTTCATGACAGCTCTAGCAGTGAAGGTATGTTGTCACGTGGAGGTACATTAGGTTTTGCTGCACCTGAGCAGATCTCTGCAGCATTTGGCGAGGTAAGCCCGGCGACTGATGTTTATGCAATCGGTGGCTTAGCTTGTTTTCTTCTTACTGGCCACGCACCTTATTCCAACAGCGAGGGATTACTACTTGAAACCATAACCGAAAACGATTGGTCGGTTTCGTTCATTCCTCGATCTGCATCTGAAAAGAAGTTGTTGTCGGTTGCTCAATTAGGATTGAAGAAAGTCGTTGCCAGTCGACCGCAGAGCGTTCAAGTATTGCAGGATTTGTTGAGTTAGCGATTAGAGCTTTATGCCATTTATGATGCGGGGAACAGCATAGAGCGCATAACTCGCGTCAATGGAACGATCTTGTTTCGAGCAGGGTGAGGTTTCGTTTCATTTTCGGTGAGATTTCGCTAGGGTCTGGTTCAATACTCTTGTTATACTCCTCTGGCGTAGCTCAAGTGGTTTTCGTGATGTTTTCCCGGCGTGGAAACGGTTGATGATTTTTAGAATTCTCTTCTTTCTATTGCTATCGGTTTACCTCGCTGTACCTTCGTATGGGCAATCGGTAAAACCTAATGTTGTCCTTCTTCTTACCGACGATCAAGGGACTTTGGATGCTAACTGCTACGGTTCCAGCGATCTTCAAACGCCCAATATGGATCGTTTGGCAGCCACCGGCATTCGCTTCACACAAGCTTACAGTCACAGTGTCTGTTGTCCCGCACGAGCCGCATTGCTCACGGGCAGACACCCGCAGCGTGGTGGGGTAATCAACTGGACGCAAGGTGATCGACGCGGTAGTGACCTTCCCAAGATCAACATGAATTCATCGGAATTCACGCTGGCTGAGGCGTTAAACTCAGCTGGCTATCGTACTGCCTTGTTTGGTAAATGGCATCTTGGAGCGAAAGAAGGTTTTGGTCCACTTGAACAAGGCTTCGACTATCACTTTGGCCATCTTGGTGGTTTTATTGACAACTATCGACATTACTTTTTGCATGGTCGAGGCTTCCATGACTTGTGGGAGAATAATACGGAGGTTTTCCATAAGGAAGAGTACTATCCCGATTTACTCACGGAGAAAGCAGTACAGTTTATCGAAGCCAATCAAACTCAACCCTTTTTCATGATGGTTGCATTCAACTTGCCTCACTATCCAGAGCAGCCGACGGTAAAGTTCAAAGATGCTTATGCCGAGATGCCAATGCCCCGGCAGTCGTACGCGCGTGTCATCTCTTCTGTTGATGAGCATATCGGAAGGATACTTGGTAAGCTTGAATCTGTAGGCTTACGCGAAAATACGATTGTCATTTTAATGAGTGATAATGGGCATTCCGTCGAAGATTCCAATGGGATAGGAGTGGATAATCATACCAGCGGTTACCCTCGTGGCCATTACTATTTGGCTCATGGTGGTGGAGGTAATACTGGTAAATGGATAGGGCATAAAGGAACGTTTCTAGAAGGGGGAATTCGGGTGCCAGCGATTATTAGCTATCCAAAGCTGATACCTCAAGGTGAGACACGCGACCAAGTGATTACAACGATGGATTGGTTTCCGACAATACGGGAACTCTGTAGTGTGCCTTCCGATGGAGATTCACCACAGCTCGATGGTCATAGTTTGACTCGAATTATTGTCGACGCAAAAGCATCAAGTGATCACGAGGTTTTGCATTTTGCTTGGGCTAAGAATTGGGCCGTTCGAAAAGGTGATTGGAAGTTGATTTGCAAGTGGAACGCCAAAAATGGCCAGCCTATATACTCGTTGCACAATCTGGGGGACGCACAGCCAGAAGTTAATGACTACGCTCAAATGGAATCGCAGATGGTGCAAGAGTTGATCTCATTGCACGAGGAGTGGGAAAAAGATGTGAAAGGGAGTTGAAATGAAACGATCGCACGCGAAAATCCGATTGAATCAGGTTCATTGTGTTGCTTTTTTACTCAGCTCGATCGTGGTGTTTTTCGTTCCGCAGGTTTATGGCGGCGAGCTTCCAAATATCGTTTATATTTTGGCGGATGATCTCGGTTATGGCGATCTCGGTTGCTACAACAAAGGATCAAAGATTGCCACACCACACATCGATCGACTTTCGACCCAGGGAATGCGATTTACGGATGCTCATTCGCCTTCGGCTGTTTGCACTCCGACTCGATATGCGCTTCTTACCGGAAGGTATGCTTGGCGTACGCGATTACAGAAAGGTGTTTTGGGACCGTGGGACAAACCTTTGGTCGCACCGGATCGGTTGACCGTAGGCAAGCTGTTACAGCAACACGGTTACCGCACTGCCTGTATTGGTAAGTGGCATCTCGGGCAGAACTATGCGACGACGGATGGAAAGCCAGTTGTAGGTGGTGTAAATAACGCACTTGGGAATGTTGACTTTAGTAAGCCGATTGTAGATGGGCCGATTAGCCGAGGCTTCGATCATTATTTTGGTACCATTGTGCCGAATTACCCTCCCTATTGT
The DNA here is from genome assembly GCA_044371785.1 of Pirellulaceae bacterium. Taxonomy (GTDB): domain Bacteria; phylum Planctomycetota; class Planctomycetia; order Pirellulales; family Pirellulaceae; genus JAFLCP01. Next base: position 7,612 of record JBILTA010000214.1, read on the forward strand.
TTTATCCAAGATGATAAAACACTCGGTTTACCGTCAGAGATGGCCGAGGGGAAGCTATTTCGTATTCCAGGTCCGATGCTTCCTGGTTGGAAACTTGAGAATATCTTGCCGGAGTTAACATCACACACGGTTCAGTGGATCGATGAGGCTGCTAAAAGCAAGCAGCCGTTCTTTTTGTATCTTCCACTCACATCTCCGCATTACCCTGTTGTCCCTGCGGAAGAATTCGTTGGCAAAAGCGAAGCCGGGGCCTACGGCGACTTTGTTCATCAAACGGATTGGTGTGTTGGGCAAGTTCTCGAGGCGTTGCAACGCAACGGTGTGTCGGACGATACGCTGGTTATTTTTACTAGCGATAATGGCCCGGAGATCACGGGTGAAGTGAATCCGGGTGCTTATGATCGAGCCACGCAATTCGGGCATCGTAGTTTTGGCGAGCTACGCGGTGCAAAACGTGATGCCTGGGAAGGTGGGCACCGAGTCCCCTTTATTGCACGCTGGCCTGGCAAGATTGAAGCGGGAGCGGTAAGTAGGGAAGTGATGTGTCATGTAGACTTTATGGCGACCGTGGCCGCAATGGTGGGGGCAAAGTTACCGGACAACGCTGGAGAGGATAGT
>JBILTA010000215.1:0-8224 GCA_044371785.1 Pirellulaceae bacterium
CTTGCCACCCTTTTCCGCCACAATGCGAATCTTAACCGCACCGGGTTCAACGACCACTTTGGTCGCATCTTTAGGATCACGGCCATCACTCGGTTCGACTTTATACGTCTTACCTGCGATGGTCATCTCGACGACCGCTTGACTCATATTGCCCAGCACAAGCAGAGTCTTACCTTTCGGCGGTAACATGGCATCGGCTTTGGCCGCGGCCAAATCGCGAGTTTGAATTTCAATGACCGTTTCATCATCCTTCAATTTCAAACTTAAAATAAGCTCTTGCTCATTGGATTGATATCGCTTGCCATTTTCCGAATCATCATTCACCAACTTGTAACCTTTCAGCTCAAGTTGCTCAGTATAAAACGTTTGCACGGCAGAAAGAGGCTGTTCAATGATCGCTTCGATCTTGCTGCTGTAACGACTTCCTTCCGAGGAAAAGCTAGTGCAGCCTTCTGGCACAAGCACTTCCTTGCTTTCGTCAGCTACGAGCTTTTCCGTTTCAGGTGAGCCCCGTTTCGCCCAATCGACTCGAATCGGTTCTTCATAAACTTGAACGCTAAATTCTAACGTACCTTCGCTGAGCTCGATCGGCTCATGGGTTTCGATTTTACCTATCATTTTTCCCTGATAATAGGAAACCTCCATTGGGATACTACCACTGCTCAGACCTAATGAAGAACTATCTACCTGAGCATTTAACGAAAGGCTCTCGCCGTAAATTCGGAAGTCGAGCATTTTGGTCGAACCATCTGAAACATACATCCCATGGACAGGCTGTCCATCTTTGAGCAGTAGCCGCTGCAACTTTGCCACATCGATAGGTTTATCAGAGAAGAGAATGCACTTTACAGCTAAACCATCATCATTGAAAACGTAACAGGCCCTGTGCGGTAGTTCGATGGTTTTATCGCCAACCTTAATCGTGCACTTCGTTTTTTTGATCGCTTGCAATTCTGCGGACGGAGCATCCGTATCTTCGGCGACATCAAAAGGATTCTCCTTCATTTCCTGTTCTTCCGACTTCCCTTCGTCAGCGGAGTCGTCACCATCAGCAAACATGTTCTGAAGTTGCTTGGCTTTGGCTTCCAATTCAGCCATATTCTGTAGAGAATCGTCGGAGGATTTACCTAATGATCCGAGTGCCTTGGCCAATTCTCCTTGAATGGCAGAATTGATTTGGGCTTCGAGATCCGCCGCTGTCGAATCTTTTTCCATCGGTTCAGCAGGTTCCTCGGATTTCTCTGCGGCGTTTGCGACGGCATCGGCAGCTGGCAAGACACTCTCCGGAGCCTTAGCGAAACTTTCGAGGGACGCAGAGTACTTCCCACCGGACTCGACTAAACGAGCTACCATATATTCACCTGATTCCAAGTCAATAGGAATCAGGTGCACTTCACCCGCTGCGAACTTTTCAGCATCCTTTAGCTTCCAACCAAAGCTCTCGCTGTTGGACAGCAACAAATCTACAAGATCTTTTCGCGAGTCAGTGGCATCGAAGGAAGCACGCTTGCTGTTGGCATCAAGCTTTAGTGTTTGAGATTCCTTAAGCATCGGCACATCAAAAGGGGTAACAAATTCCGCAATGTACGAGACTGAAGTTTTGTCAGCTGGGTTTTGTGGATTCTTGACGACACCGACTAAGAGCCGACATGCGTCCTTTCGAAAATGCAGATCTTTGTAATGGGGCACGGAAACGGGATTATCATGAAACTCTTGCCATAATTGCCAACCTTGGGCAAGCATCTCCTTTTGCACAGCAGCTGCTGCGTCAGGAATACTGCTGAGAGTTTGGTAGGTTAGATTCACAGGCGTGGACTGAAACATCACTTCAGCATCGGACAACTTTGGCAGCTCACGCACATCGACATTGCCCAGATTGGCCAACATAATACCCAGTTCGCCCGGTTGCCCACCAACACTGATACTAGTGCGAACATAGTAACCATTTTTGGAGAAGATGCGATCGATATAATGTTCGGTCGGTGGCGTTGTGGCTGGCAATTCCTGCCAGCCACCTTTTTTGAATAGTTCTTTGTAAAAGCCATCGGCTTCGGTCAGTTTTGCGTTGCAAGAGTAATAGAGATAGGTTGGGCCTGCTTGAAGAAGAGTGTCAGATTCAAGCCGCGGTAAGTCCAATAGATTCAGGGCAGAGATTGCTTGCTTGGCCGTTGCAGGATCTGCTTGAACCTTGGCCACTTCTTTTCCCTTCGCATCACTTTTCTCGGCTGCAACGTTCTGTGCCGACGACACCTCGTCGAAGCTACTAATTTCCGCTTCGACCTTCGGTTTGTCTGCTGTTTGGTTTCCAGCGGATTGGGATTGGGCTGGTGGCGTTGCAGACTCCTTGGGGTCACCTAATGCGACGAATGATGCCGTATCTGAATTTTCGGCCTTGTCCTCAGGTGTAGGAGCCGAACCGCAACCTGTTGTTACAAACGCAGTTGTTGCCAATACGCAAATATTCGCAAGTTTTGACCATTCGGTCGATCGGGATGGCAAAATCAGTTTTTTCATGGGATTGGCGAGACTTGGCTCTCAGATCGGTTACTAAACAAAAGTCCCCTGAAGGCAACGTACACTTCAGCGACTTATTAGTCACATACCGGGAGCGACGGAAAACGAAACAACAATCCGAAAAAAATCTTCCCCCGCTACTAGGCAGAGTTTGGAGCGAAGGGACACGATTAGAACGTGCTCGTCACAACAGATCATCTACGAGCCCGCGCTCTCGCAAGCGTTTGCGCAACCGGCTCAATTTCACTCTCAACACGTCGGGATCAAGTTCAAGTGATTTCGCGATTTCGACCGTGCTATATCCCTCTAATCTTAGCTCAATTAATCGACGCTCAATGGCATCTACATTTTCCAACCACTGAGCAAGTAAATCGCGCGTGGCAATTTCAGATGCGACGTCCGTTCGATCGCCTCGCAATGCCAAAATCGTCTCTACTAAGTCGTCTTGTGATTCATCGTGACCCGAAAGTCGCTGTTGGCGTTTCAAGTGACGCCACTGCTTGGCTGCCTTGCGTTGAACGATGGTGACAGCCAGGGCAATGAGCTTTTCCGGGGAGGATATGTCGAATCGCGCCCCTCGCAAGCCTATCATTAAGCTGCGATGGACTGATTGGACCAAGTCGATGGTGTCCAGATGGGGACGCAACGCAGCACCGAGTCGATTCTTGGCAACGATCCGCAGCTCGGGTTCGTATTGTTGGATCAATCGCTGCATTGCCGCTTCGTCGCCGGTGCGGGCTGCTGCTAATAAAAGCTCGAAATCGGGTGCTTCGGTCATGGTAGATGAGATTTCGTCCTCCTAAGTCGGCATAGTATACTAGATCGCCGATTGAGTTAACATTCCCAATGTACATACTGGCTTTTGATCGATGGACACCCGAAAGACCGCTAATGATACCGAGCGATTGTTGAGGATTGCCCGTTCGAAAGTTGAGCAATTAGTGGAAAGAGGGGAGCCGGACGCAGCGAATCTAGTCCTGGCCGAAAATCCTGAGCTAGCCAACGACCCGGAAGCTGCGATCGAACTGATTTATGCCGAGTTTTTGGCACTCGACGAAATCGGAAGGCTGCCCGAATCCAACAGTTGGTTGGAGAAGTTTCCCGCGCATCGACCAAGACTCGAGCGACTGCTAAAGCTCCACGACTTTCTTTCCACAGATCAGACGACTTCGTTGAGTGCACTGTCGACAACCGATCCCCTTGGTGAGCGCTCTCCCGACCAAGATGTCGCTTCGCAACCGTTCAACAAGTACGAATTGCTCAACGAACTTGGGCGAGGTGGAATGGGTATCGTCTATCGCGCCCGCCAGGAAGGTTTGGGACGTATCGTCGCGCTCAAGGTCCTTCGCTCGATCGAGAATCATCCCAAAGTGCGGCAACGCTTTCAACAAGAAGCCGAGACAGTCGCCTCGTTGCAGCATCCTAACATCGTTCAAGTGATCGAAATCTCTCTTGAGAATGGAAAAGAGTTTCTTTCAATGGAGTATCTCGGAGGCGGTTCACTCGAAGCGAAACTGCACGAGAAATCTTGGTCGAATCATGAGATGGCCGAGTTGCTTCAAACGCTGGCTCAAGCAATTCATTATGCCCATGGGCGAGGCATTATTCATCGGGACTTGAAGCCCGCTAACATTCTTTTTACGACCGAACAAATGCCTAAGATTGTCGATTTTGGGCTCGCCAAAAAAATACAGGATGAACTATCCGAAAGTGTAACGGGTGGCGTGGTAGGAACTCCCTGTTATATGTCACCCGAACAAGCCGCTGGAAATGATAGTCCGATTGGTTTCTCCACGGATATCTACTCATTGGGAGTAATTCTATATCAGTTGCTGACGAAGAAACTCCCTTTCGAAGGGAAAACCGCGCTCGAAACACTACACTGGATTGTCGACCGGGACATAGAGCCACCGTCGAAATGGGTCCCAGGCATACCTCGCGACTTAGAAACCATTTGTCTAAAATGCCTTTCGAAATTGCCCGCAGATCGCTATGCATCAGCCCAAGATCTAGCGGACGATTTGGCACGCTTCCTCGATCATTTGCCGATTCGCGCTCGACGGGCCAGCTGGCTTGAACTAACCAGTCGCAAAATCAAGCGTCATCCCCAAGCTGCCGCGTTGGCTGCATCGATTGCCGTCGTTGGTGTTGGGGCATCCACATGGATCTACTCTCAGAATCAAACTGTCGACCAGCTTTCACGCGAAAATGCTCAGCATGCTAAATCGGAAGCTCAACTGCGTGAGCGAGTAAATCAAGCCGAGATCGCCTATGAAGAGAGCTTAAGAAAAGCGAGAGCCTCCGTCAAAGAGTGGACCCAATTGGGAATGCGATTGGACAACGATCCTGGCATGGACGGTTTACGCCGCAAGGCCTTCGAAGATGCGATTGCCTATTATCGCACATGCTTAGCGGAAGACAACGTCGATGACGCAATACGTTTCGAAGCGGCCCTTGCCGCAATTCAAGCGGCCTATTTCCATGCGGATCTGGGAGAATACAAAACCGCAGAAGCTGAACTACAAACTGCTCAGCAATGGCTAGATGCTTTACCCATCGAGGAGAAAGTAAAGCTCTATCAAGCAGATGTACAAGTGATTCTGGCCAACATACTACGCCGCACAGATCGGTGGGAAGAATCTCAACAATCTTACGAGAAAGCCATTGCCATCGGGAATGAGCTACTCCGGGTATCTCCCAATAACACGGGTTATTTGATTCGCCAATCAAATGCCCTAGTTAACTTGTGCGTCGTTTACAAATTTCGCGGCAAATGGGATGAAAGCCTCAAAACGTATTTACAGGCGATGAGCTTGAGTACGAAAGCAGCCACGATTCGCGCTCAGCAAGACATCCCTATTTTTCTAACGGAACCGCTAGATGTTGAGTTGCACGAAGTGCCTGCGGCACTCGATCAATTGACAGAGTACCTGAAGTCCTTATGTCATCAGTTACAACAAAGCGATCCATCACTTCTCAAAGCCTTGGCAGCCGAAAACTATTTGCCAGAAATCGCTTTATGCCTTGACGATGCAGGACAAGTCTTTGAAACAAAATCGGAAATCGTGCTCGCAGAGAAGTCGTTTCGTGAAGCGATTTGGTTACGAAAACTCACCCAAACCTTGGCGAAAGAGAACCGCCGGATCGACCAATTCCTGGCACGCAGTGAAACGAATTTGGGCAAGCTACTTTATGTAAATAATCGTTTCGAAGAGTCGCGAAACAGCCTGGATTCTGCGAATGTCAGTTATCAGAGTTTGGTTTCCGATTTTCCGGAACGAATGGATTATCGAACCGAATGGAGCGTTTGCCTGATGACGCTTGCAAACTACTGTCGCACAAGAGAAAACTATCAGCAAGCGGCGAATTATGCGGGACAAGCAATACAAGAGTTGCAATATGCCCATAAACAAAACAAGTCGCAGGCCGTTCAAGACAGCTTGGCACGCAGTCTTTTTGCGCGATCATACTTTCTAAGTTTGGCCGGTGATGTCGAAGGTTCACAGCGTGAATTTGAGAGTGCGAAAGACTTATCCAAAGAAAGATTTGGTCCGCTTAATGGTCATGCATGGATGTTAGCACTGGAAGATCAACTCACCGACCACAATAAAAACACTGCTTTGGAACTTTCTGAAACCGCTACATCTCTTTCGCCAGAGACAGGCTATCTGTGGAACACACGCGCTCTGGTGTTGGCACGCGCAGCAAGATGGAGTGAGTGTTCCGTTGCGATTGATAAGGCGATAGAACTAGAAAAGGGAGGAACTCCGTCCGATTGGTATATCAAAGCGATGGCGTTGGCTGGGAACGGAAATCTAGAGGAAGCACGACAATGGTATGCCAAAGCTGAATCGATGCGATCTGTGAATAGTCCTCAACATTCGGAATTGCGCCGACAAGCCAAATTGGCCGAAGCCTTGATAGGTTGGACCAACTAGATGCCTCTGTCGCCCACATTTCTTTCGTATTGGACGAATGAGCAAACTGTACAATGCGAAACGAACAGAACGAGAGACCAAAAATAGCAGGTCCATCCGAGATTATGGTGAATATCGCCAACGACTTTCCTCGGCTTGACGCTGACAATTCTATTGCTTTTTGAATTCACGTTAACACAATGTTGCGCCGCACGCATGATCGACTTTCACATTGATCTCAGAAGATGCTTGAAGGAGTTCAACATCTGTTAATTTCCAAGTGGAAGCTAAACCGAGAATATGCTGGTATTTCTCTTTGTCTTGCACGCTAGCTCTACTTAGTGAAGAATTCGACCAAATCCACGATAATCCTGGATGGACCGAAAACTTCCACCTCGAAGCGGATTTCCTGATCTCTAATTGCAAGTTTCGGAAACACTTCAAAACAGCCCAAACTTCTATGTTTCAGACGGCGACGGACTTCCTGAGAAGGTCCCGATCAACGTTTTTGACTTTACAACTTGACTCGATCCGAGAGCTACCGTTGTGCGCGTTTCATTGCCCGAGGAACGTTTCAGACCCAAGTAAAATCCTACCATTGCATCTATAATGACGCTCCGCCATGCTTCATTCTCTAGCTTCAAAAGCCCACATCCCATGCGACAATTGCTAGAACTCGCCCGTATCGGCTTTCCATTTCTCTGCACATTACTTGCAATTACAGCTGCGGGAGCGACCCAGCCTCCTCCAACCCGCGTCTTCATCTTTGCAGGGCAATCGAACATGGTTGGAACGCATTCTCGCGTCGATGATATCCAAAAGTTCCCGCCGTTTTCCACACTGGCTAAACCACAAAAAAATGTTCTGTTTTCTTACAAACTTGGGCGCGAGGATATGATCAAGTCCGAGGGATGGATTCCATTGCAACCCACCACAGACTACTTCGGTCCGGAACTTAGTTTTGGAGATCGCGTCTCCAAAAGTATTGATGCTCCCATCGCCATTATCAAGATTGCGTCTGGCGGTACAACTCTCGGCGAAGACTGGAATCCCGATCAGCCTGGTGGCTTCAAGCTTTACCCACTCGCCTTAGCTCACATCCAAGCAGCCTTGGCAGACCTCGATCAAAAGAACATCAAGTATCAGCTCGAGGGCTTCATGTGGCATCAAGGCGAGAATGACATGTTCGACAAGGCCTTCAAACCGAAATACCAACAAAACCTCACCCAATTTATTGCAAGCTGGCGTCGAGATCTAAATGCCCCACATCTCAAGTTCTATATCGGTGAGTTGTGCACCAAAACCATCTGGGGAATGGACAACCGAGATAACATGTACGCCATTCGCACCGCACAGAAAGCAGTCGCAGCGATGGACCCTTTGGTAGAGTACATTCCCACTTCTCATGATGCTGTCGAAATTGGTGGTGGTGAAGGCTTACATTATCACTACGGTACTTTGGGACAACTTGAACATGGTGTCAATTATGCCGATGCTTATCTGCGCACGATTGGTAAACCGATAGTTCAAACTCGTGAACTTCCGAAATGGCCCTATCCACAAGGGAGTACCGTAAAGCTGTTTGTTCTCGCCGGTCATCGCAATATGGAAGGGGAGCGAGCGTTCGTACAAGAGCTGGCGAATTTGAAGGGGAGCGAAACACTCGCGAACGATAATCCGAACATCGCGTTTAAGTACAACCTCGGCGGTGGTTTCAAAGAGTCCAACGGCTGGGAACCTCTCGGACCTGCCGGCCCATACGCGACGTTCGGCCCCGAACTAAGCTTCGCTCG
>JBILTA010000216.1:0-8220 GCA_044371785.1 Pirellulaceae bacterium
TTATGTCCGAGGTTTTAACGTTAACGGTCGAGCCGAAGAGTTTTCGCGTAAGCGAATCGACGAGTTGACCGAGATTATCAAGAAAGATTTCGGAGCGAAGGGATTGGCTTGGTTCCGAGTCGAACCAGATGGAACACTTTGGTCTCCGATTTCCAAAAACCTCGCGTCTGAGCTATTGGTCGAAATTGGCCAAGCTTTTGAGGCGAAACCAGGCGACATGTTATTTATTGTTGCTGATTCGTGGGATGTGACTTGCAAAGCCCTTAATGGACTGCGACGCAGATTGGCTGCTGAACTAAAGCTCTACGATCCAAAGTCAATGCACTTCTCCTGGGTCGTTGAATTCCCGATGTTCGAACATGATCCAGAAGAAAATCGCTGGGTTGCGATGCATCATCCGTTCACGGCGCCACGAATCCAAGATTTTGAAATGCTCAATAGCGAGCCTGGTCGCTGCCGAGCGCAAGCGTATGACTTGGTGATCAATGGTTATGAAGCGGGTGGGGGAACCATACGTATCCACAACAGTGACATCCAAAGTCAAGTGTTTAGCCTGCTTGGGATTACTGCAGAAACCGCTCGTGACCGCTTCGGCTTCTTGCTAGATGCACTGCGATTTGGTGCACCACCGCACGGCGGAATCGCGCTGGGAATCGATCGAGTCGTGATGCTATTCGGTGGAATGGATAACATTCGAGATTGCATTGCGTTTCCAAAGACGCAAAAAGCAACGGACATGATGACCGAAGCCCCTGGGACGGTCGAAACCAAGCAGCTCAAGGAATTGCACATTCAGATCGAGACACCACCAGCGAGTTCTTGATGAGCGCCTTGATCGATTTCATTTTGCATTTCGACAAGCACTTGGCGGAGATCATATCTCAATATGGGTCCGCCACGTATGCTTTTCTGTTTGCGATCGTCTTTTGTGAGACGGGCGTCGTCTTCCTACCTTTTCTGCCAGGCGATTCCTTACTGTTTGCAGCTGGCGCCATGGCCGGTGCCGATTTGCTCAACATTTGGGTCCTGGCCATTCTGCTGTTTGTCGCCGCAATCACCGGCGATACGCTCAATTACCATTTAGGTAAATGGTTTGGTCGCCGAATGCCCTTAGTGCGAGCTCATCACATCGAAATGACCGAACAATACTTCCGCAAATATGGCGGGAAGACTGTGATCTTGGCCCGCTTCATTCCCATCGTTCGTACGTTAGCTCCATTTGTGGCTGGTATGGGCGCCATGAACTATCGCCAATTCATTATCTACAACGTAGTGGGGGGCTTCATTTGGGTCTTTCTATTTTTGTTCGCCGGCTATTGGTTTGGCAGCCTCCCTTGGGTCAAATCCAACTTTAAAATTATCATCCTGGCCATCATCTTTATCTCCGTTCTTCCCATGGCTTGGGAAATGCGACACATGTCGTTCCGATTCTACAATCGATATGTTCTTCGCAAGAAAAATTCACCCACAGGCGAATAGATTCTGCGTGTACGCAGCAATTCACCATTCTCGTGTTTCCAATTCGAACGACCGCTCTACCTCTTCAGTACACTCCAGGTGAGCCATTACGTATTTGCGAAACACACGGTAGCTCGAGCTTGTCCCTTAGTTGTACGCGATCGTAAACAATTCGGTAAAATTCTTTCGACTTCATTTGCCATCCTCCTGGCATGACCTACGTTTCAGATGGTTGAATTTGTCTCCATAAGATGTAGGTCCCCATGGATTTGTCGCTTTATCGAACACGCCTGCTCATATTGTTTTTATGGACATCGATCAGTTGCTTTGGCTGTCAGTCCGCCGAACAGGAAGACTCACTCGATCGCGCAATTCTGCAAAAGATAGCTTCGCCAGTCAAATATGCTGGAACAGCCAAGGGTCAAGTACTACAACGGATTATCAACGTCGGTCGACAAACTCCCGAGATAATTCTCGGTCAAAACATCGGTTGCACCTGCAACCCGATATCGCACTTGGAGCAAGAGATCCGACAGCTGGAAGACCTTTCTCTGGATCGTAAACGCCCAATGATGCTGGGTATTGACTACGGCTGGGGCGAAATGAATGCAGAAGAAATCCGCAAAGCGAACAAAATACTGATTGATCACTGGAATCGGGGTGGTCTGATCACGATCAACTTTGACCCTGGTAATCCATTAACGGGAAAGCCTGACCCGAACGACACCACGCGTGTCGATCTGCGCCGAGTTACCCTCCCCGGAACTGAAGAAAACCGACATTTTTCACGTCAACTTAGGGTTGTGGCCCAAGGCCTCGGTGAACTACAGCGCGCCGGAGTTGTGGTCTTATGGCGTCCCATTCACGAACCAAATGGCGGTTGGTTTTGGTGGTGCTCACATGATGAAGCAACCGACGAATGGACCCGCCCAGAACACTATCGCCTATTCTGGGAATACATCTATCGTGAGTTAACGCAGGGCTACGGATTGAACAATTTAATTTGGGTTTATTCCCCAGCCTCCATGGCCTATTCTGCCATACGCCCCACCGATATGTACTATCCTGGTGACGATTATGTCGACCTGATTGGCATCGACCTCTACACCGACTCATTCACTCGCGATTCATTTAACGCGCAACAAGGCTTCACGGCTCTGCGTAAATTCAACAAACCGTTAGCCGTATGCGAAATAGGAAGTCATCGCCTGGACGGTTCCTTCAATGCTCATCACGCATTGGAAGCCGTACTAGCCTATTGCCCAGACGCCAAATATGTCCTCTTTTGGCACTCCTGGAATGACGGCCCTAAACGACTCCCTATGGCCCTCGTAGATTGCATTGATGCGGCCAAAGTCATCAACGATCCACGAGCCATTACACTTTCGCCATACCCTAGGAAAACGAACACTTCCCTTGATTCAGAGCGTGAGCAGATCATCGAACGCTTCTTGGATCATGGAGTGAATCGCTAGCCAACATAGCCGCTACAATCGGAATCGATCCACTTAGGAATTAACCGAATTGTATCAACGCAAATGTTACGCGATCACCCGACGTCCCCCTGCATAGTAGCTTTCACCAGACCCTTCATTGCAGACTCAGCAAAACCAGAACGCCCAAGAGATCGACATAAATGACAAGTACTCCAGCAACCGATACTGCAACCTGTCAAGCAACTGATTCCAATTCAATTAGCAGCCATGCAGGTGCTGGCTTCTTTTGTCATTCATTGCAACAAGATGGCTGGAACGCTTTATCGACCAAACGCGTTTTGATAGCAGGTTGTGGCGCTGGTCATGAAGCAGCTGCGATACAAGCAGAATTAAATGCCGAAGTCGATGCGGTAGATATTGAGGACTTCGTTTCCGCCGAACTGAAAGCGAGTACGCCTGTTCGTTTTGCCGTCGGCAGTGTGTGTGAACTTCCGTTTCCCGAAAACACTTTCGATGCCATTTTTTATCACCATGTTATCGAGCATGTAGATAATCCGACAGCTAGCCTACGAGAACTCCATCGCGTGCTGAAACCAGATGGATGGCTCTTCGTTGGCACCCCTAATCGTCATCGTCTTTTGAGCTCTATCGGTGCTCACCAACAATCTGAATGGGAAGCGACTCTCGTCAACAAACTCAAGGATAACATCCGCGACTGGAAAGATCGCATGACAGGCCGGTTCCGCAATGAATTGGGAGCTCACGCTGGCTTCAGTCGACGTGAGTTGGATACGATGCTGGCTGTTCATTTCAGCCAACGCAATTGGCTGACCGAAGACTATTTACGATTTAAGTATTCCAGCGGTCGGGTGGCATCTTTGATTCCGCTAGCCACCCATCCAACTGTTTGCTGGTTCTCCGCACCTGCTATTTATGTGATGTGCCGGAAGGCAAAATAGTTTGCTACAATGTGCCGATTGCTGCAACTACGTAGCAAACCGCGTGACCTTGATAAACACGTGGCATTGACAGTTCTAGCGATCTGCACGAACACATGCGACCACAATTTTACTCTAGGTATCATCTCATTACGTTGCTCTGGCTCACGATTACTTGTTGCCAGACGTCTTTCGGACAATACGAACCGAATGCCCAAGAACCTGTCCGCAAACTCGGTGGCTCTTTAGTCCTTCATGGTGGAGGCAACCTCGACAAAAGCGTTCGTAAAACTTTTGTCGAACTCGCAGGTGGTAACCAAGCCAAAATCCTGGTGATCCCAAGTGCCTCCGCAGAAATCGGGAGCGACGAGGAGTTACTTCAAAATTGGCGTGTTTTTCCCGTCGCGAGTCTGACGATTCTTCATGCTGCCACGCGTGATGCGGCTGAAAGTGCTGAATCCTCTGAACAACTTAAACAGGCCACTGGTGTCTGGTTCAACGGTGGTGATCAAGAACGTCTTGAAGCTCTTTACGTTGGTAACCAATTCGAAACCGAGCTACTGAATGTGGTCGCACGAGGTGGTGTGGTTGGGGGAACTTCTGCGGGTGCCGCGATCGCCTCAAAGGTAATGATCTCGCGCGGTGAAGAACGGGAGGGATTTAATCTACTGCCTGAAACAATCATCGATCAACATTTTGCAAAACGTAATCGCGAACCGAGACTTCTGAAAATTCTCGAACGACATCCCGATCGATTAGGTTTTGGAATCGATGAAGATACGGCCCTAATTGTGATCGGTCGAAGAATTTTGGTTTCGGGATCATCCAGCGTTGATGTTTACATGGCAGCAACACCCCAAAATTCGCTCTATAAAAAAACCTTACGTCAAGGTGACGTTGCCGACCTAATCGCATTGCACCGCACGGTCTTAGCACGAAAATCGGCGCCTTTTCCACCCTCCCCATGTCCCTCACCGTCGGTAACAAATGGCACGCTATTCATCGTCGGTGGCGGCGGGATACCTAACGGCCTGCTAGAGCGCTTTATTGAACAAGCTGGCGGTCCCGAAGCTCCCATCGTTTACGTCCCATGTTTAGAAGAAGAGGACGCCAGTCGTGATCGATTCGATATCGTACTCCGGCGAGCAGGGGCAAAGAATGTCACCAAGTTACACACCAAAGATCGAGATAAAGCCAATAGTGACGAGACATTTCTTGCTCCATTGCGTGAAGCGAAAGGTATTTGGTTTGGTGGAGGCCGACAGTGGAATTTTGTCGATTCCTACCAAAACACCAAAACGCATCAATTGATGCTGGAGGTATTGCAACGAGGCGGCGCCATCGGTGGATCATCGGCGGGAGCCTCGATTCAAGGTGACTATATGCCCCGCGGGGATCCACTCGGAAATCTCAACATCATTGCTCCTGGATACGAGCGAGGTTTAGGTTTCTTGTGTGGCGTAGGGATCGATCAACATTTTGCACAGCGTGGGCGATTCAAGGATATGACTTCTTTGATACAAACCTATCCACAGTTACTAGGCATCGGAATCGACGAGAGTACTGCTCTCGTTGTCCAAGGTCAAACCGCAGAAGTTGTCGGGGATGGAAACGTTTCATTCTATGATGCTCAATCCTCAGAATGGAATTCAGTTCACTCAGCGAAACCTGAATCTTTGGAAACCGATAACGTAACAGCATCTGATAATGCAACGTCCGTGAAAGACTATATCAGCGTACCTTCGGGGGGCCGATTTGATCTCAAGGAACGAAAGGTTTTGCCAAAGAATCCATAAGTCTACGCCCTATTCCCAGCCATATTAGAATCCAGCAACTTGATTCAACTTAAATGAGTATCATACCCCCACCTATAGCACTTACCATTGCTGGTTCCGACTCCTCGGGCGGCGCAGGTCTGCAAGCCGACCTAAAAGTGTTTCAGCAGCTTCGTGTTTTTGGAACCACTGTAGTCACGCTGATTACGGCGCAAAACACAGGTGGAGTATCTGGCATAGAGCTACTGTCACCAAAAATCATTCAACAGCAAATTCATGCCGTTCGCAGTGATGTTCCACCACAAGCCTTGAAGACAGGTGCGCTGGGCTCCATCGAGATCATGGAAGCGGTCGCAGAAGGCTTGAAAATGTTCCGTTGTCCAAAAGTAATTGATCCCGTAATGGTTAGCAAACATGGCCATCCATTGATCGATGACAATGCGGTTACCTATTTTCGGGATAATCTTTTACCATTGGCCGACTTGGTAACGCCCAATCGTTTTGAGCTACAACGTCTGGTTGGGCATGCGATCGACTCTCTAGAAGATGCCCTCATCGCAGCCCGACAGTTGCGTGATTTTGGCGTCAAGAATTGTTTGCTGAAACTCGGAAGAGTGGGCGATACCCAACGTCTTGTTGCCTGGATCAGCGACTCAGCCCTTCATTTTGAAAAACCACATATTGCTACGCGTTCACTGCATGGCACAGGCTGCGCGCTTTCAGCAAACATAACAGCACGCCTCGCGCTTGGCGAACAGATGTCGGCTGCCATTACTAACGCCATCCACGATATTCATCAAGCTATTTTAAACGCTCCCTTGATCGGTCAAAAAGCACGTAACGGCGAAGGCTTTGGACCTATCGATATGCACTTCTCGCCTTCCTATCCTTAAGATCTGACTCACATCCTCCAACTTCCTGGAGTTCGCATGTCTAAAATAAAGAACTTGTCTCTCATTGTTTTGAGTTGCGGGTTGACTCTTATCGGGGCCATTGCAATAGCCCAATCTCCCTCCAGTACTCACGTTCACAAAGATTGGCTCATCGATCCTTCGCCCTATGTCGCTGAACTCAAGGTTCATGCAGACAAACATCAACTTGAGTTAAACAATGGCCTGATTCGGCGCTCGTTCCTGACACAACCGAATTTGGCTAGTATCGAACTGCAACATGTTCACACGCAGCAAGCCTTTATGCGGGCAGTACAACCTGAAGCTCGAATTGTACTGAATGGCCAGAGCTACAACGTTGGTGGTTTAACGGGGCAACCAAACCATGCGTTTTTGACAGAATCATGGTTAGCTGAATTAAAGAATGATCCCACTAGTTTACAATTTGTGGGTTATCACATTGATGAGCCTAAAGAACGTTTTGCCTGGAAGCGAGTGCGTTACAGTGCGTCTTCCCATTGGCCCCCCAAAGGCGTTCGTCTTGAACTAAAATTCAAAATGCCATCGGTCGATTTGTCGAAAGCGATACCCTCGTCAGCTGGTCGAGAGCTTCTCCTCAGCGATGACTTTCGCAATCTAAACGAGGAATGGATCGTATCCAAATCGGATCGCGACGAACGTATCAGCTTTCAAAATGAAGGCAAAGCTGGCGAAATATATGCCCTTTCAAATACTTATTGTTTTGCGACACGGCCCGTCTCTGAAACAACCTGCCTGATCGAAGCCCATCTAGACGCAGGCACGGATCGAGACAGCAGTTGGGGACCAGGCTTAGCGATTCTGTTTAAGGATCGAATTATAGAAGTCAATCTTCGTCCCGGTGATCGCGGAGAACATGGGCATTTTGAATTACGTGACAATGGCGCAACACGGTTAGCCACCATTGAGAGTTTCAAAGCTGCGGACGGCGGTTTGGACACCAGTTTCTCTTATCGCATCCGAGCTCGTATAGAACAAGCAACTTTGATCTGGGAAGTTGCCAGCGAAGGAAACAATGCCGATCAATATCATCCACTTTTTGATGTTCCTATCGGCGATCAATTACCGCAGTACATACGGGTCGGCAAGACCGATCGCAATGCTGCTGGTAGTGATATGACCACTGCAGAAAATGCGAATTGGTATCGTTCGAAAGTACAATCCGTTCATTGTTATGGCCCTCTCAATCAAGAAAAACTAAACGCGAGTTTCAAAAGCAAACTAGCAGATGTTGAAGTCTCTGTTTTCTATGAAATGTACGATGGAATTCCCTGCTATTCGAAATGGATTGAGCTTCACAATCGATCTCAACAAACGATTCATTTAGATAGCTTCACCTGTGACTTACTTGCGGCTGTCGAGTTCGCTTCTGAAGTCGATACTCTCTCGTCTGCCGGAAGTACTCCCCCAAATTTGCATGTCGAAACCGACATGGCCTTCGGGGGCATGATGGCTTCTGGTGCAAATCGACATTCGTACCGTTGGATTGCTGATCCAGAATATGACACTCAAGTCAATTATGAAAAGCAAACCCCCTGTCTTTTGGAAGTGGGCCCAGACCTCGGACCGTCTATACCTGTTGAGCCTAACAAATCCTTTACGAGTTACCGTGTATGGGTGATGCCACATGACAGCACCGATAGAGAGCGAAAAGGACTGGCAGTGCGTCGGCTCTACCGTACTA
>JBILTA010000217.1:0-8219 GCA_044371785.1 Pirellulaceae bacterium
GGAACATGGTCAGTTCCGCACCAATATTGATAAGGTATTTGCGGCGGGCGATTGTCGTCGCGGTCAATCGCTTGTCGTTTGGGCGATCAATGAAGGACGTGGAGCAGCCCGAGCCATTGATATCTATTTGCAAGGTTCGAGTGTCTTGCCGGCTCCAGGGATCACGATGGGAACCGCAACTTCGGTAGCAATCCGCTAAGTTCGACCCCGCTTTTGAAAAAGCGACCACCGACGTAAAATCGGTGGTCGTTTCGTTTTTGGATGGAATGGATTTTGGTTCGGGCTCTCACAACTTTGGATATAGCAGGCACGAGCATGACAACGTCAGTCGCCGATCGGGTTTTCAATTTCTCTCCTGGTCCAGCCGTTCTTCCTCTCCCTGTTCTCAAGAAGATTCAGGCAGAGATGTTGGCTCTTCCCGGGGCTGGAGCATCGATCCTGGAAATCAGCCACCGCAGTAAGGCTTTTATTTCTATCTTGGACAACACCAAGGCCTCTTTGCGACGATTGTTGAACATACCTGAGAACTATGACATTCTGTTTCTTCAAGGTGGAGCTCGTCTGCAGTTTTCGATGATCGCGATGAACTTGCTTCGCGGCTCGGCAGTCCCCGCGCAATATTTGGTGACAGGTTCGTGGGGTAAGTATGCTGTTGAAGAAGCCAAGAAAGAAGGCCCTATTGAAGTGATCTGGGATGGCAAAAAAGATAACTACAATCATTTGCCAGCTGCTACAGAATATTCGATTCGCCCAGATGCTCCCTACGTTCATATCACTAGCAATGAAACGATTCAGGGTGTTCAATTTCAGACGGAACCGAATACCGGTGATGTTCCGTTGGTTTGCGACAGCTCATCGGACTTTTTGTATCGTCCTATCCCTGTGAACAAATACGGCATCGTTTACGCTTGTGCCCAAAAGAACGCTGGCCCAGCAGGCGTCACCGTTGTGATCATTCGCAAAGACTTGCTCGAACGCTCGCAAGATAACTTGCCCGGCTATTTGAATTACAAAGCGCATTCGAAAGAGAGTTCATTGTGGAACACACCACCTACATTTGGCGTTTATGTGGTTGGTTTGGTTTGCCAGTGGTTGGAGAACGACATTGGTGGCTTGGCCGCAATGCATGCGTTGAATCAAAAGAAAGCTGCGTTGCTATATGATGTGGTGGATCGATATCCAGAACTTTATCAAGGACATGCTGCCAAAGCGGATCGATCTTTGATGAATGTGACCTTCCGTTTGCCCAGCGAAGAGAAAGAAAAAGCTTTCCTCAGTGGTGCAGCAGCTCACAAACTCGATAGCTTGCAAGGTCATCGCAGCGTCGGTGGTATTCGAGCCAGTATCTACAATGCGATGCCGATGGAAGGTGTCGAAACATTAGCAAATTACATGACTGAGTTTGCAAAGTCGTAATGTCCCTGTTGGGGATTAAGCGATTTCCTCTCCCGAAGTATTCCCATTAGGATTTCATAACAAAGGCAACATGCCATGGCCAAGTTCAAGATTCTTGTTCTGGATCCCATCGCCCAGGAAGGGCTGGATTTGCTCAAGCAGGAGCCCGATTTCGAATATGAAATCAAGACGGGCTTGAAGGGTGATGAGCTGCGAAAAGCATTGGCAGATTGCGATGGAGCGATCGTGCGCAGCGGGGTTAAGATCACCGCTGAATCGCTCGAAGGCAATCGCCGTATGAAGGCTATTGTTCGCGCAGGCGTAGGTACCGACAACATCGACAAGAATGCGGCGACTCGTTTGGGTATCGTGGTGATGAACACGCCCGCTGGTAACACGTTGAGCACTGCAGAGCATACATTTGCGCTGATGCTCGCCCTCTCGCGCGCGATTGCCCCAGCTTACAACAGCTTGTGCCAAGGCAAATGGGACCGCAAGTCGTACATGGGCAATCAGCTAGCCGATAAGACCTTGGGCGTGGTCGGTCTGGGACGCATTGGTCGCGAAGTTGCAACAAGAGCTCTCGCTTTTGGGATGCGCGTTATCGCTTACGATCCATTTTTGACCGAAGAGCAAGCTGCAAAACTCGGCATCGAACGGACCGAAACGGTGCATGGTATGTTGCCTCGTATCGATTATTTGACCGTGCATACGCCGTTGACCAATGAGACCAATCATTTGATTGGTGCACGCGAAATCGAAATGCTGCGTCCCGGTGCGCGGTTGATCAACTGTGCCCGTGGTGGAATCTATGACGAGAAAGCCTTGGCCGAAGGCTTGAAAAATGGCAAGCTCGGCGGTGTAGCCCTAGACGTTTTCGAAGAAGAACCATGCACCAACAGCCCATTGTTTGGCATGCCGGGCGTTGTCTGCACTCCGCACTTGGGCGCGAGCACGGAAGAAGCTCAAACGCAAGTTGCCATCGAAGGGATCCAATTGCTGATCCAGTTCTTTAAGCATGGCGAAATTCGACATGCCGTTAATGTGGCAGCACTCGATCCAAAGACCCTGGAAGCTCTGCGTGGACATCTCAACGTGGCTTATCGCCTCGGCTTGATGATGTCGCAATGGCATGGTGGTGGTATGTCGTCGTGTCATCTCACCTATCGTGGCGATGTGGCTGAACGTGATACTAAATTGTTGTCTTCGGCCTTTTGCGCAGGTTTG
Organism: Pirellulaceae bacterium; assembly: GCA_044371785.1. Taxonomy (GTDB): domain Bacteria; phylum Planctomycetota; class Planctomycetia; order Pirellulales; family Pirellulaceae; genus JAFLCP01. The sequence goes on from JBILTA010000217.1 coordinate 2,623, forward strand.
TTGGAACGCGCGATGGACCAAGGGGTCAACATTATCAATGCTGAGTTGCTATTGCGAGAACGCGGCATCGAATTGAGCGAAAGCCGATCGTCAGAGAAAGGTGCCTTCAGCAGTTCGATCACCGCAGAAGTGAGCGGAGCAGGACGGCATGTACGAGCAGCCGGTACAGTGTTTGGGACAAACATGCCGCGTCTGATTCTGATCGACGACTTCCGTATGGAAGCTTACTTGGATGGCATCCTCTTGTTGTTCGTACACAAAGACGTGCCAGGCATCATTGGCCGCGTGGGTACGATCTTTGGTCAACACCAAGTGAATATTGGTCAGATGTCCGTAGGTCGTGCCAGTGCACAACCTGGTGGACATGCGATTGGCGTGTTGAATCTGGATAGTTTCCCGCCGCCACAAGCCATCGATCAAGTCACATCGATCGATCCGATTGAGCGAGTGCAATTGATCGAGTTGCCCGCTGCCGGCCAATTGCCAACTTGGTTGCAGTAGAACGAGCCTCCCGGCTCAAATGTAGGACGAGCCTCCTGGCTCGTTTACAGTGGGACGAGCCTCCTGGCTCAAATGTAGGACGAGCCTCCTGGCTCGTTTACAGTAAGACGAGCCTCCTGGCTCGTCTCGGCATTGCGATAGCCTCCCGGCTCATATTGAAACCGCAACGCACATTTGGCGTCGTTTGCGTAATTCGTCAAGGGGCTTGATTGACGGTGGAGTCGAGCGATTCGCTGGTGTGAACCAGGGGATTTCTTATGTGATGGAACGAGCCGGCGGGCTCGTTGTTGTTATTGGACGAGCCAGGAGGCTGTTGTTGCTATTGGACGAGCCAGGAGGCTGTTGTTGTTATTGGACGAGCCAGGAGGCTCGTCCTACTAATAGCGTGGAGCGGTGGTTGGTGTAGGCGGATTTTGGACGGTGCGTGTGCCAGTTGCTGGATTGGTCGTGCCAGGGGGTGTAATCGCATTCTGGGCCATGCGAATATTTAACGCTGCGATCCGCTGCGCAAGTTCGGGCTGCATTTTATTGACAGATAGACTTTGGTAATAGTTGTTAACAGCCTGAGCCAAGTCACCTTGCTTTTCGCGCATCTGGCCCTTCGCAGCCCAGGCTTCTGCACTGGCAGGATTCAAAGCTAAAGCTTCGTCCAGATATTTTTCCGCAACTTTGTCTTGCCCACTCTCTTCGTAGAGTCGTGCAAGTTGAACACGTGCATCTGCCGATTGCGGATTGGCTTGCGCCCAATTTTTGAGCAGCGTAAAAGCTTTGTCGGAGCGATCTGTTTCGACCAAAAGAACCGCTAGGCCGCGATAGCAGTCGGCGCTGTTGGCATTCAAGTCGAGGCTTTGGTTATACAAAGCTTCCGCTTGATCGGTCATGGCTTTGTTCTTTTGTGCTACACCGAGCTGATGATATGTACGGGCTAGATTGTAGTATGCATCAGGATCGGAAGGGTCCGAGGTTTGCGCGGACTGAAATTGCTGCAGAGCTTCCGCGTAACGACCTTCTTGATAGAGTCGAACCCCCAGGGAGTTTTGTCCCGAGCTAGCCCAGCGACATCCACTGGCGAGACACGCCAGTGCTAATGCAAGCATTAATGTTACGCGATAATTTAGGTAAGCCCATTGCATACGTCCGGCCCTCGATAAAGTCCACTATCAAGTGGGACAATAGGCAAGGAAACCGGACGGAGCAATATCGGTTTTTTAAAGTTAGAACTTTAGATGACTTGATCTTGATTTTTTGCGTACCCGAGCGAGCGAATCACTTCGAGGATTTCGCTGCAGGTTGGGAACATTCGGCCATTGACGCGTTTGTAATGGTCGAGAGCGTGCATGAATTCGATTTCGTCGTTGCTATAGTCACGTTCGCAGGTTGTCGGATCGATTTGGCGGCGTCGTGATTTCTTGCGGCGATCAATGCCTCCCGGAGGAGCAGCTTCCGTGTTCTTTCGGCGATCATTGCTTTCTCGTCGATCCATCGGAAGAGTTAAGTCCTCGGTTGTTGTCTTCGCCACAGTCAAATCCCCCAAAAGATTTTTCAGTCAGACCTTGAACCAAACAGGTGCATGCAGAAACTTACACCAAGTTAAGGAGCAGGCTTGCTGGTTGGCGAATATTTACGGGCTACGAAATTTGTAGCGGTTGGCCTGTGAGGGTTGTGCGGCCTGGGGCCGGTGATTGGTGGGGGGAAGGGGCTTTCTTGTACGTCCCAAGTAATTGGTTTACGAAATGATATCTCGTTTTCGTTGAACATAGTCCCAAACCACAAATCGATCGAGATCGCGGCCGGCGGTAAAGAAGACTCGACCGCGCGTTGATTCTGCCAATCGATAGCTGAAGCGGATATCGTCTTCGGTTTGCGACCAACTTGGGAGCAAGAACATGTTGAGGACGATTCCGTCGCGTTGGCAGAGTAATCCTTCGCGCAAGGTGGCTGATTCGGTGCGTGGATCTGGTGGATAGAGCATGAAGAGCTGTGAGCCTTCGAAGTGCGCGGTGGGTAAGCCGTCGGTGATTAAGACGATTTGTCGGTTGGGTGTATCGACAGTGGCTAGGTTCTGTCGCGCCAGTTGCAGCGCATGCTGAATGTTAGTGAAGTGTGGATGGATTTGGTTTTCGCTGATGTCGTCGCGGCTCATATCGGCCCGCAAGCGAACCCACGGATCGTGAATCGTCACACGTTTGGGCATCATGTTGATGATATCGCCGGCAGGGCGGAGTTTAGCGAACGTGTACATTTCGATAAAGCGGAGGAAGTCGCCGGGATACTCTCGGGTGATGAGGCCTTGTAAAGCCAGAGCCATGCGTTTCACGTTGATATATTGGCCATCGTTTCGCATCGAGCCGCTCATATCCATGATGACGACTGTTGCACATTTGGGCGAATTGCGAGTGCGATGCACTTCGATATCATCGCTGCGTAAGCGGGTCGGTCTTTCCTGCGGTCGTTTGAGCATCGCATTGATCACGCTCTGGGTAACATCCATGTTCGCCAAACTATCCCCAAATTCATAGCCTTTGGTAGAGGGCAATTCAACAGCTCCATCTCCCACGATTCGTCCTGTGTGGCGACCAGAACGAGAAGGTTGCAAATGGCTAAAGATTTTTTCCAGTAGACGGCCTTGGAAGATTCGCATCGCTTGGGGTGTCAACTGAAAGCCACCTTTACCGTCGCTGCTTAAGCCTTGTTGATCGGCGATGTCACGCATCAGCTTTTCAACTTGCTTTCGCAATTCTTCCATCTGATTCAAATCGCCTTCAGGAACATATTTCGATAACGCTTCCATATCGATAATGGCGATTTGTGCATTCTTCTCCGCCTCTGCTAGTTGCCGGAGCAACTCATCAATTTGCTCCAGTTCCTTTTTGATCTCGAGAGCTTCGGGAACCGTCATCGACTCCGTGCCCGTAAAGGTGTACTTCGAAATCATCGCTTCGATTTGCACTTGGTCAGACAGGCGTTCGATCACATGTACTAATTGCCGAGCAAAAGGATCTTGGTCATTACCGACTCGATACCAAATCCGTTCGAGGTCATAGATTTGTTGTTCTTCAATGGCTTGTCGGTACGCGACTCGTAAGCGATCGGGAGGGTTAGCATTGCGAGAGGCTTTATGAAAGTTTTTTCGCACTTTCTTCTCGACGCTATTGGTTTCATAGCGGCTGAGAATCTTACGTTTCCGTTCTTCTAAGATCGCTCGCAGTGACTCAATTGCTGGACCGAGTCCGGCAATTTGACTTGGGTCTAAGCGAATAGCGCGAGCCAACTCTTCTTCGGAAAGAGTACGACCTTGGCCATACATTAAGGCATGTTCCATAGCCGGTGAAATCAAATCGGGTGGCGTAGCCGTGGGGCTTGGGAACTGAAGGGGATCATATTTTTGATAAACATGGATCACACCGCCGATGGGAATCTTCTTGGACATCTTTTCGCTCCCATAAGTCCCATTATTCCCCTTACTCCCATGACTCCCATCGATGAGCGAGGAACGCCCCAACTTTCAATCGATGGGAATGATGGGAGTAATGTGAGTAATGGGAATCATTTAGAATTCGTATTCGATTTTGCCGTGTTTTTGATTTCTACTGATGCGATCGGAGGCGTAGAGACCTGCTAGTACAAACTCGACGCAAGAGGCACGAATCGCTTCGCTTTCTGCTGCGTTCACTTCAAACGCTTTGTCCCAAACGGGCGGAATATGTCGCAATCGATGTGCATAGTCGCTGCTAGGGAGCAAATCACCCACTTCGACGCGAACACCTTTGGAAAAGATATCTGCGATCTCACCCAAGCCATACTCTTCGACATACTGGTCGAACACATTTTTAACCGCTTGTGCAATGAGTGAATCGAGCACTTGTTTTTCACTCATCTGATGACTTCCCATCAGATCTAATTCGAGCTTTCCGAGCGATGAAGAGTAGAGGTGTCCGAGGTCGCTGATGCGTGGTACGGCGGGGCGTTCTTGGTGTAAGACACCTCGCTGTCGCGCGCTGGCGATCATCGTTCGATAATTTGATAAACTGAATCGAGCGGAAACCCCCGAAGCTTGATCGATGAACTTGCTCTTGCGAGCGAGAATTGTGATCTCTTCGATGATTTCGGCCATGAAGTAAGGAACTTGAACAGGATATTCCCCGGTCGAATCGTTGCCTACCTCTTGCTGAATCATCTGGATGCCCAGATCGCGTTCCAAAGGATAATGCGTTTGGATGATCGAACCGATACGATCTTTGAGTTGTGGGATCACTTTGCCACTGCGATTGTAGGTCGCAGGGTTTGCCGAAAAGAGAATGAAGATATCGAGGTCAAAGCGAATAGGATAACCTCGAATTTGCACATCGCGTTCTTCTAAGATGTTGAAGAGTCCAACCTGTACCAGTTCATCCAGTTCGGGTAATTCGTTCATCGCAAAGATGCCGCGATGCATGCGTGGAATGAGGCCGAAGTGAAGAGCTTCTTCAGCGCTCATACTGACGCCGCCCGTTAATTTCGACGGATCAATTTCACCGATGATATCGGCGAATTTAGTGCCCGGGCTCAGTCGTTCTGCATATCGATCTTCACGTCGCCACCATGCGATTGGAACTTGATCGTCCGTGTGAGATGCTAAGAAGCGTTGAGCCTGTGTGGTGATGGGCCGGTAGGGATCTTCGTGGATGGGGATACCAGGAATGTCCAGGTAGGGAACGAGAGGATCAAGAAAGCGAATGAGCGATCGCATCAAACGACTTTTGGCCTGCCCCTTTTCACCCAAGAAGAGCATGTCGTGCCCAGCAATCAGCGCGATGTTGATTTCGGGAATAACCGTATTCTCATAGCCAATAATGCCTGGGAATAGTGGTTCGCGCTGAGCAAGCATGCGAACGAAGTTATCTCGGATCTCTTGTTTAACTGTTTTGCTTTTCCAACCACTTTGTCGTAACTCTGCCAAATGGGTTGGTCGAGATAGGTCCGTCGAACTCACGCTGTGCTCCCGCAGTAAGCTGTGGAATATTGAGATTGCACAGCATTATACGGGAACCGGCTAGTCACGGTGAAACATTGAGATGATTGGTGTCCTTTTGGCGAGGACTTCCAACTTGATTCAC
>JBILTA010000218.1:0-8206 GCA_044371785.1 Pirellulaceae bacterium
TTATGGACCCTGTTAGAGGCTGCTGGCGAAATGCCAAGTGGCGGAATCTTCTATTCCGTTTTTACCCTTGGTTATGATCCGACTCGTAAAGTCTATCATGGTACCTTTATCGGTTCGGTGATGACCCACCTCTGGATCTACGAAGGGAGCGTCAACGAAGCCAAGAACGTTCTCACGTTGAACGTGGAGGGCCCAAGTTTTAATGGCGAAGGTATGGCTCAATACCAGGATGTTTTCGAGATTGTGGATAAAGACCATTGGATTCTCCGATCACGGGTTCAAGACAAACTTACAGGCGAATGGAAAGAGTTCATGGAAGGTCATCACTATCGAGTTCATTAGTTCGAGTTGGCGGCTAAAACGGATGTATTCCCATGAAATATCTCCTGCTTATTTATAGTTCTGAATCTGTTTGGACAGAAGAAACACGCTCTGCCTGCATGGTCGAATCGATGGGGATTGGCATGGAGCTAGCGTCGCAAGGCAAGTTCATTACCTCCGCACCTTTGCAATATGTTGCTACAGCCAAAACGATTAAGATCATTGGTAATGAAGCTGTGCAGACAACGGGGCCATTTATGGAAACCATCGAGCACTTGGGGGGATTTTATGTGCTCGACTTACCGCATTTGGATGAAGCCATTCAGGTTGCTTGTCGATTGCCGCCCGCTAAAAAGGGTACTGTTGAGATTCGTCCACTTCATGAGGAATTGTTGGTGCCCGAACTTAAGCCAGGGGCCATCGATTTAGTGCACCTTGATCAGCCAGCATACATGTTGATGCAATACGGCGGTGGTTCGAAGACGCCAATAAAGAGTCTCAGCCTTTGTGAAGTGTTAGTTCAGTTGCCTCTATGCCCGGCAACGACCGCTACTTGTGCGAGTGTCAAATCCCAGGGGCGACAGATATTGGATCGCGCATGTGATGCAGCAAGCGAACAGCTGAATCAGATTTTGATCGTTAAGTCACTGCAAGAAGTGAGTGTGACAAAAGCTGCAGAAGAGTTGGCTCGTCAAATGGGTGGAGTGTGGGAAGTGCGACCACTCTTTGATTTACGTCCCATTGCAGCCAAAGTTGAGTAATTTTCATTTCCAAAAGGTATAGCGAGATCGAGCCATGTCCCATTGTGCCATAACGCCCTACTTGTTTTTCTCAGGCCGCTGCGAAGAAGCACTCGAATTCTACAAACGCACATTAGGAGCGGAAGTAAGTTATGTCATGCGATTCAACGAGAGCCCAGATCCTGTGCCTGAGGGGATGCTTCAGCCGGGTTTTGAGCACAAGATCATGCATTCGTCTCTAACTATTCAGGGAGCGTTCCTGATGGCCAGTGATGGTTGCAATGATCAAGCAAAATTCAATGGCTTTTCGCTAGCGCTTTCATTTGAGAACGAAGATCTTGCCAAAAAACACTTTACCGCTCTTAGCGAAGGTGGCACGGTTTTAATGCCCATCGGACCTACATTCTGGTCCCCATGTTATGGAATGGTCATGGATCAATTTGGGATTCAGTGGATGGTGATGGTGTTGGCAAAGCCCGAAGTTTAGGGACGAAAATATGGCCTAAAGGACTCAGCAATAAAGCTGGGAGCAGAATCAAATCTCCGACTACCGCTAAGGCCAACAAGCCAGCCATCATCCAGGAAAATCGAGCCGTTGGTATGAACGAGTTGAGCGAAAATACGGCCATGCCGAACACACACACGATGGTCGTGTTCAAAATCGCCATTCCACAATGTTCGTAAACATATCGAATCGCTTGGTTTCGGTTTAGCGACGAAGCGATTACTTTCTCATACATGGTAAGAAAATGTAGCGTGTCATCCACGGCGATTCCAATGGCGATGCTCGCGGTCATAATCGTACCGATGTCGATAGCTTTGCCTGACCAACCTAATGCACCGAATAGCAGGATTACCGGAAATAGGTTTGGAATCATTGCGATAGCTGCTTTAGCAAAACTTCCGAGTGATAACGCCAAGATGGCGAAGATTACAGCAAACGCGGAGAGAAAGCTTGAAAACAAGTCATCCAAGAGCTGTTGCTGAATGTTATGAACCAGCGGCATAATCCCCGCAAATCGAAAATGAATCGATTTGCTTTGATCCTCTAGATCGCCCACAGACTGACGCACATCAGAGTCTAATTCGGCTAAAAGCTCATTGTACTTTGTGTCTCCCAAGGCACTTGTTAGAGACGTTATTCTCCACACTTCGCGTCCATTGGAATCGCGAGCGAGATAGTGCATGTTAATCAGTCCAGGTAGGGAGGCAGAAAGTACCGCTTCTGTTGCTTCACCTTGTATTTCTGGAATAGTTGGTACTGCATTGCTCGCCAGATATCGTGTGACCGCTAATTGCAGCAGTTCGACACCCGAAAATACTCGATCGATTTGAGGATGAACTGATAGCTTGTCAGTGACTCGTTGTATCAAATCGACCTTACGTTGATAACTCCAACTCGCATCCTGGGGAAACGTGATTGCCAGTTCCAATGGCACCAAAGGCCCCACAGACTCTTCTGTTTTGGCATAGCTTTGTACAATCGCGCTTTCCGGTGCAAATAACGTTTCAATTCGAACGGAGGCGTTAAGCGATGGGAGTCCAATTCCGAGCCCCAGCATAGTCAACAATGCGGTGATTGAGATCATGGATGCATGGGAAGATACCAAGCGGAAAAGAATTTGAAAAAGCAACGGTGTACGACGTTCCGTTTTCCGTTGATGATACTTTCTTCCAATCCGAAACGTTGCTAAAGCTCCTGGTAAAAAGAAACAGACAATGCCCCAATTCACGATGACACTGATACCTGCCAGGATGCCAAAGTCGCGGACTGCTGAAACTTGGCTCAGCGCCAGCGAAAACATACCAATTGCAGTAGTGATAGCGGAAAGGGAAAAGGGAACCCAGTTTTCTCGAATGGTGATGGCTGCGATCTCGAAGAAATCGCTTTCTGCAGGACGTAACGCTGCAAAATAATAGTGAATTAAGTGCATCCCGCCCGCTACGGAAATGACCTGCATCAGTGGGGGCAAAACAATAAGCAGAGCAGTCATGCTCGCACCACTATAGTAGACCAAGGCTAAGGAAATCGCTTGAGCCAAAAGTGAAAGCAGAAACAGCAATACGCCTGCAAAGGGTGATTCGACACAGAGGATGCAGAGACACAATACAACCGCTGCTGATAACGGAGCTGTCTTCTGCATGGTATCAGTGCTTGCTGAATCGACAGTAAAACCATCCATGACCGGGCCGGAAAGCCAGATGTTTTGCTCTGACACACCACACGTCTTGGTAATGGCACGCTGAATCAGTGGAACAAGTCGTTTCCTTTGCTGCAAACCAGCAGCATTAAATTGAATTGTAAAGAGTGTGTCATTCAAGTTCTTACCAAGATACACCCCTTGCAGACTTTCGGCCGCAGCCGTGAACGGGATTTGAAACGGTGGTTGCAAAAGGTGCTCAAGCGCATCGCGACCTGATTGTACGGTATCGAAGTAAGAGTCTCCGGATGGGGATCGAAAAGCTTTATTGTGCAACAGTACTTCCCGGAGTTGATCTAGGCGTACATCGTCGATACGACATCCTTGCCATGATGAAATCAGAACATCACCATCTCCAAATAAACTACGAAAGGCTTCGTAGTTTCCTCGGGGAGGATAACGATTTTCAACCCAATCCAGAGGAGAACTGCTGCTCGATTTCAAGATGGTTACGGCACCATAAATGATCCAAGGGAGTGCAACCATCAAGTAGAGAAGAAGTATCAAATAGCGCTGCCGAAAGAATCCGCTAAGAGGGGACATCGCTACCTCGTGAATGATCTATGTCTATGATCGAAATGCAGGCTACAGGTATATCTCAACGAGGCAATTTTACGGGGGTAAGTGTACTAGCTGAGGCGCGATCTGTTGAAGTTAAACCAGAAGCCGTTTTTCTGTCTGCGAGATCCGTCCGCGCTAATGGGCCAATTGGGCATAGTGGGTAACCGGGGACTTGGGTTGCATAGTCGCGATAGGGCTTTCCAATGAAGCGATACAAGCGTTGGTCCTTAAGTATACTGCCGATGAAAATGTAGCCCGTCCATACGCCCGTCAGTAAAGCATGGTCGAGTGACATGTTGGGTGTGAACCATATGAGACCTAGGAAGCTAAGGTAGACTGGGTGTCTCAAATACTTGTAGGCACCTTGGGTAACGAACTCACGTTTTGGGGGTGAACGTTGAATTAGCCAATAGTAAAAGGGTGTCCAACCGTTTTGGTATCCAAGGCCGGTCAAGGCTAGCGAATAGAGCAAAGCAGCCCAAGAGGCATAGAAAAAGAGGCGGATTGCAAATAATGGTCCATTTTGCAGGTTCCATAAACTGTATTCGCTGGTGCGCCAGAAGCAAAACAGAAGCAACAAACTGAAGCAGGTTGTGGCAGAGAAGAATGACTCATAGAACGCAGATGGAATAAGGCTCTTTAGCCGTTTACGCATGAATGGAGCGAGCAACAAGGAATGACTCACAGCGAAAATCACGGCAAGCAATAAATCGATTTCAACCCAATGGGAATGCTGGGTATTTAGTGAGCCATCTCTTAGAAACCAAAACAAGTACCAAACGGTAATCGCGAAGAGAAGCTGATTACCAAAGCCAAAGAGCATCCCCCCTGCCCTTGCCCAAGTAAAAAAACTAGGCTTGTGAAGTGTTGAGTTTGTCGTCGCATCCATGCGTAAACCCTTTATGAACGACGTGCAATCAAAGCACCGTATTCCATGTCACCATTTTCAAAGGCTGCGATCAGCTTATCGAAGCCGTTGAGAAAATCGACCTGTTCGCGACTGATCCATTTGGCCAGATAATCGATACCCGTTTTCTTGACGCGTTGGCGGCAAATCTTCCAAGTTTTGGCAGCGTGTTGTGACCAGTTGTGGTGCGTAATCGAATCAAAGCCTGCTGCGGTGAGCCATGAAGTATGTTCAGAAACGGTTGCGAACGAGGGGCATACAAAGCGTTGACAAAGTTCTTCCACGCGTTCCTGGTGTCCTGGATTAGAGGGTGAGCTACCCTGAAACCAAACGACAATCGCCAGTCGACCGCCAGAGCGAACCCACTTTCCAGTTTGTTGAAAGAACTTCGGTTTATCGTAAAGGTGCTCAGTACATTCAACACTCCAGAGCACATCAAATCCATTTTCACCAAGTTCAATGTTCTCTATGTCAGCGGTTTGGAATTGGACACGCCGTGATAGGCCTTTGAGCATTGCTGAAATCGTTGCCCAACGCTTCTGAACCGGACTTAGGGTAACACCATGACATTGGCAACCCCGCTGCGAAGCTAGACGAATCGATGAGCCTCCCATGCCGCAGCCTACATCGAGTACTTTATCTTTGTTCGTGATTCCTGCTAGTTCAGCCAGGGTATCAGTGAGTTCACATTGCGCTTGGTAGGGAGTGGCTGTGTCATTAAGCCACAAACCATGATGAATATGGGGACCCCAGAGCAAACGGTAAAAGGGCGTAGCTAAATCATAATGCCCACGAATCGAGGTCTTCTTGATCGTCGATACCGAAATCATATTACAAGTTTGCTTTCACTATTTGATTTCGGGAACATGGGAGAGGTCGAAGTTCTCTGGAGGTGCTAACCAAATAGCTCCATGAATTCGGAGTGCATCGGCTACACCAATAGCTCCAAAAGCCTTAGAAAATGGCTTAATCCCATATTCGGTCTGCTTGATTTCAAATTGCCCCAGAATTCGAATCCAGCCGCGAGCTTTTTCAATGTAACATTTCACCAGTAGTGGCTTGGTGACCCCGTGGAGAGTGAACTCGCCGCGAAGTTCGTATTCCGGACGATTCTTGGAATCATATTTGCCCGTATGCAACGACGAATTCACAACAAATGTCGACTCGGGATACCTCTGCGTATCCAAGATATCTCGACCTTTCATGTTTTGATTCACTTGCTGCCGTGTGCTTTCAGAAGTCGAGCCTTCTAAGCCGATAAACTTTCGCGCTGGATCGGTATCGGCGTCGAAACTTTGCATATCAAATACAAGCCGCCCCGCATTCTCTTTAGCATTCAAGAGAAGGCGACTAGGCTTGAGCCAACCTTCAACAGCATGCTGGTGACCCAATCCCGTTTTATCAACAAAGGTATAGACACGACTGGTACGGATTTCTGCATCTCCAGCACTTACCTGCGGAGCCGCATTTTGTTGGGCCGCCTGCCAAGCAAAAGTCGTCTTTTGCATTAAGCAGGAAAAAACAAAGGCCAGTCCTAAAAGAACTGCTGCTGTTAGGTTTATTCTCCCCATCGCTTCATCCTTGCTAGCAAACCCACTAAACGCTGACTCTTCTGTCCGATTTGTTGGATAACATACCGACGTCGATGGGGAAAGTGCGGTGAAGTGGTTTGAGAAGGGAATTACATTTTTGTAATTTCGAAACGTTGTCTCAGAAAAGCAAATTACCGTCTGAACATCAACATAGAGACTTGGATTCGAGAGCGCGAAACGGTCGGCTCTTTGATTTAAAGCCGTCCCCAAGGTAACGCCCAAAGGTGCAGTGCTCTGTTACCGTGGGCCAGTGAATAACTGGCCCAACCCCAACGATTCCAACGGACAAGCTTTGTGGAAGCACGCGCGCGAAATCCAAGCCGACGAACTGTCTTGATGGCTGGTGAATTGGTGACGTCAACCGTCAATACGGCACGTTCCATTCCAGCTTGCAAATGGGACGCAGCCACTAAGCTTAACAGCAGCTGATAGAGGCGTTGTCCTCGCTCACTCGGCTTCACAAACGCCGCAAAATGTAGATTATTTGCTGATCGAGTTCCAAGGGCAGTCCCGTCCAGGCATGACCGTTTGAGTTGTGATACGCCGGGATCTGATCGGTTCCAGTCCAGAGATAGGCAACCCAATGGCCCGCTTTTTTCAGTCCCCAACATTGGAATTTACTTGAATCCAAACGGTTGAATTCGGTCACATCGAATTCGGTGTTGCATACTCGCAAATCATGCAACTCTGAATTAGAGATCGAATGAAACGAAAGATGATCGGGGGTGATGGCAGCAATAGAGGTTAAGTTTGCGGAGTAGAGAACGCTGTAGTCACAAGTCACAAATTTACGTAGCAGTTTATAGTGCAGGATGCTCAATTTAGAGCATGAAATCATCGACAAGAAGCCCCGCAACCTTCCGAAGTCCAACACACGTTCCAGGCTAGTTGGCCAAACGATATGTCCTAGCGTAAGACAGGCTAGCGCAGGGCAAATTGTCAATGCGGAAGGTTGGCGTACCGATTGAGCCGTTTATGATCTTTCAGCTTGCGAAATCAGGGGGAGAAGTCGACCATTTGACGGTCTGACGGCTCCAATTCTCATCGTGGGTGATCCCGCTGGTTGGGGCCGATTTGGATGAAGCCTCCAGAAATTTCTCCAGTAGGTTACCCTGATAAAGTTGTCTTAGTCCTGCATACGACGTGGTCCAACGTGGATTCACTTCGATCGCTGAACAGCGAGCATTCCCTTTTTCAACGTTTAGTACAAAGTCAATTCCAACCCATCCCAAAGCTCCTGGTCCGAGCAAGTCGAGGACACGATTGGCAAACGTATGAATGGCTGCCCAATAAGCTTGTTCGATAGGGCCACTGCCGCCACGATAGGTCGGATGAGCGAGTTCAATTCCCTCAGCAACTGTGGTCTGTTCCCAATGGATATCTTGCCACACGGGCGGTAGCCACCAGCGTCCTGACTCCGTAACCCAGGCGGCCACACTCGCCGGTTGGCCGGAGAGATAGTGTTGAATGAGCGAGCCTCGACACCCTGAGTTCTGTTGTATGTGAGTGAGCATAGCGACGCTGGTGCCTCGCCAAATGCCGTCGCAGCCTGCCCCATCGATCGGCTTAATGACCCATTCACGACGCGATGAATCCGCCTTGCTCTGTGCATACGTTAGAAATTGGGCCGGTGTGAGCGTTTGCGGATGAAGATATTCGTCCGATATGTACTCAGCCATCATCAGTTTGTTGGATGTTCGTTCCAGGAAAGGTGAGCGGCAGCCGAGTCTTGCATCGGATACTTCGTCGATAGCGGCTGCGAGTCGCCCTAACTCACCGCCACTTTCTGGGGCGATTAAAATGATGGCATCGGCGTCGACGGCTAATCGACACCATTGCTCTAGAAAATCTTTTTTGGCGTCGAGAGGACGAAAGTTCGCAGCA
>JBILTA010000801.1:0-2507 GCA_044371785.1 Pirellulaceae bacterium
ATCAATACGATCGAGTTGGAGAAGCGCGATCAATTGGGTGGTGTAACGGTAGGTGTGCAATCCCTCAGACTCATCGCTCTGCTCGAGTAATTGCAGGGACTTTTCGAAGTCTGCTGTGGTAGCGTGGGGATGGTAAAGCATGAATCTTGTGCGTATTTGGATGTCTTCTGGCAGTAGGGCTTCAAACGCAGCTATCTCTTGTTCAATTACGTTTGTAGAGAAGTTGAGTTGCTGCATAAGCTTAATTTTGCTGAGTAGCATTCCTAAAGCAAAGTCTATGGATTGAAGGGTACCGGGTAATTCGGCGAGATACTCTTTATGCCTTCGGAGCCATACATCGATTTCGGTCAATGCTTCCTGGTTCTGGTTTAATTGAATCATCGACTCTACCCGAAGGCCGCAGGTTGCCAGCCAGCTGATGGTCATAGAATTATTGGTTTCGTTGGCATTCTTCATCGCAGTGATGACAGAATCAATACGTGCTGAATTCACTATGGAGCTCTCAATCGTTTTTTCAAACTCGCCATTCATATGTTGATAAGCAAGTCGGGACTGCTCCGCCATGCACTCATTAAAAGAGTAGTACCACCATCGCTTCGGAAATAGTTTTTGCAATTCTCTGGAAACTGCAACGCTTCGGTCCAGAGCTCGATAAGCGGATTCGTGATCATACGTAGCCATGTGGGCGTCTGCTAGAACACGCGAATAGCAGGCGATCGCATCAAGAAAGCGAGGATCATTGGGATGGTCGCGATTCAGTTGTTCAACCATGGAAACCGCTAGCCGAGTTGTCTCGATTGCGCCCATGTCCAAATTCGTAAGTTGCCTTTCGGCTTTGAGCAACATACTCCTGGCAGAATCTAGCAAATGCAAGGGATCTCGCGAGTAAGAATAATGCTCTTGAAACAAGCTTATGGAACGATCTAGACGATGCCCTACTTCCTCTTCGTTTGACCTTAGTTCAGAGAGTTGTTTGGCTGTATAGTATTGAAGTTGGGCTAAAAGAAAGTGTTCGCGATGTGTTAAGATTTTTTGTTGATAGCGAGTTTCGAGGAATTCAGTGATCTGTTTGAGTCTCTGGTACTGGGCGACCGGATCAGCGTTTTTCCTCAAATTCCCGTTTTCATCGAGATCACGAAATAAGTCGGTGACCAAAGCGGAGTAATGGCTCTCACTTAATTGGGCACGTTTAAGATAGAGCCAAGAGATATAAGAGAAACTGGCCATGGCCATAAAGGCAGCCGCAGCAATCATCATAAGAGTTTGGCGATTGCGATAAACGGCTTTGCGGGTTGCATCGTAGAGTCGAATCGGTCGACTGGTGATGGGGCGACGTTGCAGGTAACACTGTAGGTCGATCGCCATTTCCTTGGCGGATTGATACCGCAGACTCGCATCTCGGTCCATCGCTTTGAGAATAATAGTCTCTAAGTCCTCCGGAATTCCTGGGGCTATTCGACGAAGTGATGTCACATTACCATGGAGCATCCATTCGCGGTACTCATCCAGTCCACCCATGAAAGGTGGCTTACCAGTAATCAAGCAATACAGAGTTGCGCCGAGCGAATAAATATCGCTCGTTCCCAATCGGCCATTGGCCGCAAGGCCAAGCGTTTCAGGGCTCATGTACCCGACAGTCCCAGCCCAGCTCTTTTCCGTACTCTGATTCTGATGGATTTCAGCTAATCCGAAATCCGTTAACCAAATCTTTCCATGGATATCTAGCAATACATTACTTGGCTTGACGTCCAAATGTTGAACGCCGCGTAGATGCGCATAGTTGAGTGCCTGTGCAAGTTCATAACCTATCCTGGCTATCCCATCAGCCACTTGGACCGGGTGATAGTTTTTGGAGTTCGGCGATCGTTTGCCATCTTGGGTATCATCGGCAGAAGTGGTCTCACCGGTGGTTTTGGTTTTGGCTTGTTCTGAAGCGTTTAATCGTTTAATGAGTTGGGATGGCTGATCACGAAATTCATTCAATGACGAGCCTTCGATCAGTTGCATCACATAGAACGCGTAACCATGACTTTCCTCGAAACCAAATACGGGGACAATATGATCGTGTTGTAGCGATGCTACGATCGTCGCTTCTTGTTTGAGTCGCATCGAAGCAAGTTCGGTCAGCGTACACGTTTTTGTGATTTTGATGGCCACGCGTTTCTTAAGAACGATCTCCTCGGCTTCATAAACAACACCCATGGCGCCTTCACCGAGTTTTTGCAGTAACAGATAGTTACCAAGTTTGAGGCCCGCGAGTTGCCGCAAGGCATGTAGGGGTGGTGCAGGACCAAGCGTCTGATCGATGTCCCGTTTGTCAAGAGTTAATTCTAGAAGCGTCGAGTCACCGACAAAATTCAAAAGGGTGGCAAATAGCTCTCTCTCGATGGTTGGATAGTTTCGACTAAAAACATGCGGGTCTGGTTGTCGCCCAGATTTCATCAACGCCCGAAATTCGTTAAGTGCGGTGAAAAAAAGATCCTGCCTGCTTTCTTTTGATGTGGCAC
>JBILTA010000802.1:0-2506 GCA_044371785.1 Pirellulaceae bacterium
ATGATGACTCAACGCCCAGCCACCGGAATCCGCTTTCGGTGGTTCCACTTTATACTGATTGAATCGTGAAAAATCGATTCGCCATTGGTCATCTGGTTTCGGCGGTAAAGCGCGTGGCTTCCCGTAATTGAGCAATTTCAACCCTTCCCAGGGGAACGCCAATTCGACCGTCCAACCTCGATCTTTGTCGCTTTCATCGTTGAGTGTCCCCTGCACCGCAACGGCCGTCTTTGCCCCTGGATAATCCCAACCCAAAAAGGCCCAACGCTTGCCGCGCGGATGTTGGGTAAACCCCACTCCGTTGAATTCTTGAAAACGCAATTTAGGATTCGTTCGATCCAACTCACTCAACTTCGAAAGGCCACTTTGTTCGAAATCGCTTTGCCAAACAAACAGCCCTTCGTAGATCGTGCCAAGCGAATTGATTTCAAACTCATAATACGCATTCTCGCCAGCGATAAAGATTTCGACATCATTGTCCTCATAAATCGGGCTATCGCGTTCTGTAAATTTACCTCGCACATTCGGCTCTTCGATCTCATAGGCGACATAGAGATACACATCATCCCACAGCAATTTCACTGTCGTTGAATAGGCCGTCTGCTCACCACTAATGAGATCAACGAATTTGGGTGAAGCGGCTACTGTAAGCCAAGCTTGCTCATCGAGCTTTCCATCGATTTGAATTTTCTCCTCTGTCCACTTTGCATCAATACGTGTGATCTTGTCATCTGCAATCCAAGGAAATTCTTGGGAAAGACAAGGTCGGACCAGTATCAATATCCCAACCCATGCAAAAACAGATGTCATGCGTGTCATGAATTTCGATTCGCGAATAAAGTAACGGAGTTTCAAACCGTGGAATATAACCCCAAACCACAAGTTTAATAATGAATAAACCCCAAGTGTAGTTCTGCGTGACGCAAGTTCAAGCGAATACGGTCTTCATGGGACATTGGACCAAACGCCGGGCTGTCATAGGAGCATTGCTCTCCTTTTTTCAGCTTTGAGAATGCAAGGTGCAAACGTTCTACACCTTCGGCTACCGTAATTTCATCTTGGCCGAATGTTCCATTCTTAACACCGGGAATCCTCACGCCAGGTTTCATTCCATTCTTGAGGATCCGTTTTCCCATCCAACGAAGTACATAGTTGAAAGGAAATGGTGGTGCTTTTACCGGATATCCGCTATACCCATATTCAATCCAAGCCGCCACATGAGCCAAGATCTGCCCCGCAGTCCAATTCCCTGACGTATCCAAACGTCCCTCTCGATCCGCTTGGCGAATCCTTTCCACCTCCGCTAACACATCATCAATGGTTGTAAACTGAACCTGTCGATGATGCACCTTTGAAGTGTTGACGGAACTAGCCATAACCTGGTACCTCTATCCAAGCACAACTTACAATTCGATTTTTGTACCGAGCAACTTCAGAAACGCCGCGATCCAAGCTGGGTGAGCAGGCCAAGCTGGAGCGGTCACCAAATTGCCATCGACATGAGCCGAGTCGAAGCCACTAGATGGCTCGACATAACGTCCACCCCCCAGTGTTACTTCATAACAAACTGCCGGGTAGCTACTACAAGCTTTCCCCTTCAATACACCTGCTGCAGCCAATATCTGTGGGCCATGGCAAATAGCGGCTATCGGCTTATTCTGTGCTACAAAGTGCTGTACGATTTCTAACACTTTAGGATTGAGTCGCAAATACTCGGGCGCCCGGCCACCAGGCAAAACCAGTGCGTCATATTGACTCGGATCAATCTTTGAGAAATCCGCGTTCAATCGAAAGCGATGTCCGGGCTTTTCACTGTAGGTTTGATGACCTTCAAAATCATGGATGGCTGTCGCGACGAAATCGCCCGCAACCTTATCTGGACAAACTGCGTCACACTGATGTCCAACCATTAACAGCATCTGATAAGGGACCATGACTTCGTAATCTTCTACAAAATCACCAACGATAAAGAGAATCTTCTTTGCGCCCATCCTAATGTCCTTTGCTCGGATCCATTGCTTCAGTTATCGCGTTACCAACTCTAGCGGTCGATTGATCATGATGGACAAGTCCGTTCAAGACAAGTAGGCTTAACGGCCGCATCGACGCGACTTAATGACACGGCTTTAGTTCGAGCTAACTTATGACTCAATCAGAAACCACTGCTGAAAGTGGCAACTTCTACATTCGTCCAGCGACGCTCGCCGATTCGGCAGCTCTTATCGCCTTGATCGACGGCGTTTATCGCGAGTACGGAGATCGGATTTGTTTAGAAAACTACGATGCTGACTTGTTGGAAATCCCCAAACCGTATCTCGAACAAGGGGGATCGATCGTAGTTGCGTGCGAACAAAACGGTACGGTTGCAGGTGTACACGCCGCCGTCCCATTAGCCTCTCAACCTGGCGTCTTCACATTTCGCCGACTTTATGTTGCACCACAATATCGTGGCGTAACTCCCGTCGGAAAGTTACTTATGCAATGGGCAATTCAACACGCTCGAGAA
>JBILTA010000829.1:0-2505 GCA_044371785.1 Pirellulaceae bacterium
CTTGGCGCACCAAATCGTGGGCGGCGGTGGCGCCAGCAGGCCCACCACCCACCACCACCACATCAAAATCGGTCTGGTTCATGAGCTTGACCCACCTTTCAACAACACGGGACCATCAAAATGCAAGGACTGTCGCGCAGACGGCCCGGTGCGCAGGCGCACGGCCACCGCAGCCGAGACGGCAAACATCAACGCTTGCATGCCAAACACGGCCGCATAGGCCGTGCGCTGTTCACCCAATAGGGCATGGGCCAGGTCGCTGGCCGCAGTGCCCAGCAAACCACCCAAGCCAAAGGCCGCCGCTTGCGACGCGCCCCACAAACCCATGCGCGTGCCTTCGCGGCCCGCGCCGCCTTCACCCGCCAAGCGCATCATGGTGGCGATGGCTGCGATGGAAAACGCGCCATTGGCCACGCCCAAAAACACCACATTGGCCTTCAGGGGCCATTCGACCGAGAGGGCTGAACTGACCAAACCCACCGTGGCCAGCGCCGACACCAGGCAACCGCCCACCATCCAGGCCTGCACCGATCCGAGGCGACCGGCCACCCAACGCGAGCCCGCGGCGGCGACCGCCAACATGCCGATCAACACCCCCATGTGGTGCCAGCCGGACAGCTGCGTGGTTTGGCCGGGTGTGAAGCCATGCACGGCACCCGCAAAGGGCTCCAGAATCAAATCCTGCGCGCTGTAGGCCAGCATGGACATGAACACAAACACGGTGAAGGTGCGCGCTGCGGGTTCGGCCCACACCTCTTGAAAAGCCTCTTTGAAATTTTGCTTTTGCAGGCGCTCGGTGCTGACGCTGGGGGCCACAGGCACAGAGGGCTCACCGTCTTTTTCGAGGCCCCACAAACACACTGCGGTGATGCATGCCGTCACCACACTCAGCCCTGCCGAGACCTGCAAGAGCACCTGCGGGCTGTAGGGGTCGATCAACTTGCCCACCACACCGGCCGTGACGGCAAAGCCCACGATCATCATCAGCCACACCGTGGTGGCAGCCGGTGCGCGGCGCTCGTCGGGCACACGCTTGGCCATCAGGGCCAGCAGCGAAGTGCCGCAGGCGCTCACGCCCAAACCGATCAAACTGAAGGACAGCCAGGCCAGCAGCGCCCCCCACACAGGCTCGCTGGCCATCCAGACGGTGGCCCCGGCGGCCATCACGCCGCCTGTGCCCAGCACCAACATGCCGCCCATCATCCAGGGCGTGCTGCGTCGGCCCTTGTCTGCACCAAAACCCATGCGCGGGCGCACCATCTGCACCGCGTAATGCCAGGCCACCAAAAAGCCGGGCAACAAGGCGGGCAAGGCCAGCTCGACCACCATGATGCGGTTGAGCGTGGAAGTGGTCACCACCACCACTGCACCCAGGCAAGCCTGGATCAAACCCAGCCGGATGATCTGGAACCAGCCAAACATCGGTGTGCTCATGCCAACCCTCCCACGCTCAGTGCGTGGTGCATTTGACGCAGACCCCAGGCGCTGACCATCATGCCGCTGACAAACAGCGGCACGCCAAAGGCCGACACATGCAAAGCACGCTCAACCGGTTGGCGCAAAAATTTGAGCATCAACGGCACTTGCAAAACCGCCAAAGCCAAGACGGCTGCCGCGTGCCATGGCAACTGCCAGTGGGCCAGCAACAAGGCCACCAACACCTGTGGCACCAGCATGAACACGCAGGCCATACGCGCCGCACCGTGCGCACCCAGCTGCACCGGCAGCGAGGCCACGCCCATGCGGCGGTCGCCCTCAATGGCCTTGAAATCGTTGAGCGTCATGATGCCGTGCGCCCCCACGCTGTACAGCAGCGCCAGCGCCAC
Organism: Pirellulaceae bacterium; assembly: GCA_044371785.1. GTDB lineage: Bacteria > Planctomycetota > Planctomycetia > Pirellulales > Pirellulaceae > JAFLCP01. The sequence goes on from JBILTA010000829.1 coordinate 1,827, forward strand.
GGCATGTGGCCCAGGCCATGCGCCACCCAGCATGACGGCCGTACCGGTCAACCAGGCCAGACCCTCGTAGCTCAGGGCGCAGGCGGCGTTGCCCCACCAGCCGTTGTTTTTCAGGCGAACAGGCGGCGCGCTGTAAGCCCACGACAGCGCAATGGCCAGGGCACAGGCCGCAAAGCCCCAAGGCCCCATGAGGGTGGCCCACAACAGCGACAAGGCTGTCCAGCCGATGGCAATGCCCAAGCCCCAACGGCCCGGCATGCGACCGGAAGGAATGGGGCGACCGGGCTCGTTGATGGCGTCCACATGCCGGTCAAACCAGTCGTTGACCGCTTGGCTGCTGGCACACACCAGAGGTCCCGTCAGCACCAAACCCAAGAGCAGCAAGCCCCAATGGGCCTGCAAATCCTGGCCGGAGGCCACCACGCCACAGGCAAAGGCCCACATGGGCGGAAACCAGGTGATGGGTTTGAGCAGTTCAGCCACCGTCCCCAGCGCAGGCCGCTTGAGCACGATCCCTGTGGCGCTCGCAACCGGCGCCGAAAGGGAGGCTGAAGGGGGGGGCGCATGGGCCAATGGCGGGATGTCCATGCCCCGATTGTGAAGACGCTTTTTAAAATGTCAATCAAGATTGACACTTATTGTCATTTTTTAATGACAATCTTCAGGGGAGATCGTTTTC
>JBILTA010000803.1:0-2505 GCA_044371785.1 Pirellulaceae bacterium
AGAGAGGAGAGCAGGAGAGCAGAGCAGTGTTACGACACGGGAACGGTGATTTTTTCGAGCCATAGGCGCAGCAGCCATTCCAATTCTTTCCCGTTTTCGATCGCCCTTTTATCGTGTAAGTAGAGAGCCATCATGTGGTCGGTGATGCCCAGCTTTCTCAGTTGTTCGCGAGCATCGTGCCAAGTAGGTAACCACACGAGTCGGCTTTTCATCCCTTCGATGGAGCCGGCGTAGCGCAGGAAGTGTTGCAGGTCGAGAATAAAGAAGACATGATCCTGGAATGGCGACGTGTGATGAAAGACTTGGTCATCATCCAGCACGAAGTGACCCGGTTTCGGTTTCCAGTCAAAGCCTGCTTTCTTGATTGCCTTGGCCAGTTCAATATCGAGATCGGTGAATTTTATCGCCATGTTCGTCACCTTTAGACCGTGAATTTGGATTTCTTGGGCATTTTATAATCGTGCCAAGGGGTAGGGTAAAATTCACTCGTTTTGTGACGACGGTGGGGCGAGGTAGGCAAGGAGTTCACGAATGTTTTTGGGGTTTTGGCCAAGGTCCCCTTTGCCGATCCTCGATTTACTGTACACATCCAGCACCGTTTCTTCTCCCTCGCGTTTTAGGGTCACGCTGATATCGTCTTTGTAACGCATCAAGCTGGTGGTGCGAATTAAGTGAATTTTGCGGGTCGATGCATCCACGGTTTCGGTGCGGTCGTAGCTCCAAAGTGGTTTTGCCTCGGCAATCTTCTTGAGTTTTTGTTCTAGATCGTCCAGGGAAAGTGGGAGTCGCCGGGTGCGGAGGCGTTCATCTTTGGCGTTGGGTGAGGTTTCAGCGACGTTGGTGGTCAAGTCGCGCGACCAATCTTCGATATACGAGAATATCCAGAGTGTGACCAAGAGTGCTACAATACCAATCGCAGGCCCTATATAACGCATGAGGTTGGACATCATGGATCTTTTCGAAAATATGGAACGGGATAATCGTCGGCAACATGAGCCGCTGGCGGCCCGTATGCGACCACGCAACTTGTCTGAGTATATCGGACAGGAACATTTTTTGGGGCCCGGCAAGCTCCTGCGCCGGCTGATGGACGCCAAACGGCTCGGTTCTATCCTACTTTATGGGCCTCCGGGCACCGGCAAGACCACTTTAGCGCATCTTCTAGCCAAACATACTGGCGGAGCCTTCAAGCAGCTGAGCGCTGTGACCAGCGGCGTTAAGGAACTGCGGGAAGTGTTGCAATGGGCTCAAGATGAAGTTGCCTCTGGACAACCCAAGCCGCTTCTGTTTATCGATGAAATCCATCGCTTCAATCGCTCTCAACAGGATGCACTGCTCCCTGACGTCGAAGCGGGAATCATCAGTTTGATTGGAGCGACAACCAGCAATCCTTATTTTGCCGTAAACGGAGCTTTGCTCAGTCGTAGTCAGATCTTTCAATTGCAACCGTTGTCTGAAGAGCAAATCATTCGCTTGCTGCAGCGAGCTATTCAGGATCGCGAACGAGGCCTCGGCAAAATACCCATTCAAGTGGAAGCAGGAGCGCTGGAGTATTTGGCGCGTATTTGTGAAGGGGATGCTCGGCAAGCACTCGGAGCATTAGAGGTTGCAGTGCTATCGTCCAGCGAACGACCTGTCCCTTTGACGGTCTCGTTGGCGCAAGAATCGGTTCAACAGAAAATGATCCAATTCGATCCAAGTGGCGATCAGCATTATGACATGGCTTCGGCATTGATCAAAAGTATTCGCGGTAGCGATCCCGATGCGTCGTTGTACTGGTTGGCGCGTATGCTGGAGAGTGGCGAAGATATTCGTTTTCTATGTCGTCGCCTCATCATCTTGGCGAGTGAAGATATTGGTAACGCTGATCCCCAAGCTTTGCCACTTACGGTTGCGACTATGCAAGCCTGTGAGTTCATCGGCTTACCCGAAGGACAGTTAACATTATCGCAAACCGTCATCTATTTGGCATGTGCTCCGAAGAGCAACTCGGCCACGGTAGCGATTGGCTTGGCTCGCAAAGAAGTGCGCGAGGGACAGCTTATTCCTGTGCCCGTGCATTTGCGTGATGGGCATTACGCTGGGGCTGAAAAGTTAGGGAATGCCAAAGGTTATCAATATGCCCATGACAGCGCTGACGGAGTTGTTGCCCAAGATTATCTAGGCGTCGAACGCACGTTCTACACACCGACCGATCGCGGTTATGAAGCGGCCATCGGAGAGCGGCTCCTCAAGATACGCGAGAAACTACGCTCAAGTCGCTAGTTTAGAATAAGGTTTCAGCTGGGGTAAATCGTTTAGCCCGTTGCCGAAGGCTAGGCATCCCGCCGCAAACCCCGTCGCCCAGGTGATCCAATGTGCGCGACTGTGAAAGTGACTCTGCCTAAAAGCTATTGTTTGGCACGGGATTGGAATAAAATAAGCGACGAATCTTGAAGCTTCTCGACAAAGTGACACAACACCGCGCTGCCAAGCACATTGGTTACTCCGCTGACGGGGTAAATC
>JBILTA010000219.1:0-8189 GCA_044371785.1 Pirellulaceae bacterium
ATCACCCAAAAACTAAGACACTGCCTCACTGAAAACTGAAAACTGAAAACTGAATCACTGAATCACTGAATCACTGAATCACTGAATCACTGAATCACTGAATCACTGAATCACTGAATCACTGAAAACTAAAAAACCCCCCGTGTTTTCACACGAGGGGTTCTCTCAACTTGACCAGATGGATTTTGTTGAAGCGACCTAAACCTTAGAAGGTGAAGATTGCGTCCATGCCGAAAGTGGTTTGGCTGGTGCCAAGATCCAATCCGAGGATACCGTCACGGTCCCAGTCCCAACGAACTTCTGGGCGGAACAGCAAGTTCGAGTGAGGACGGATATTCAAGCCGGTGGTGTAGGCGTAAACGTCTGAGTGACCAGGGGCTTGTTTGCCCAAACCACGTTCAACGTTGTACCATTCGAAGCGATTACCCCAAGCGAGGCAATCGTTGAACGAATAGAGCAAAGCGTTGTTAACGTCAAATGTTTGACGTTCAACAGCTCGGTTGGTGCCATTGTCGGTATCGAGGTAGTCGGTCCAGAAGACGTGAGTCAGCTTGTCGGACAACTTGCTGGTAACGATGATGCTGTGCATTTCGCCAGCTTCGTTAGCAGTGCGAGCGCCGAAACGACCAAGAACCAAACCGTAGGTGAAACTTACGTTATCGGTGACATTGGTGGTGACGCCAGTTAACCATGCATCACCGTTGTCATCAAAACCGCTGTCCCAACCCATGACGTAACCGTTATAGATTTTGGTATCTTCGGTTAGTGCATAGGTGCTTAGGATACCGGTGTGAGTAAACGGCTCGCTGTTGTACATGGTGTAACTGTGCGAGTAGAAGAAGTTACCGGTAGCAGCAACAACTTCATATCCGATGGTGGTGAAGAAGTGACCTGCTTTTACGGACAAGTCGCCGTAAGCCGCTTCTACATAGGCTTGTGGTAGGGCATGGCCGTAGATGCCATTGTCCCATGGGTTATCCCAACCGCTTTGTTGTGTACCGAAAGCTTGGGTGTCTTGAGCGTCAACACCGTAGACGTAATCGAGACGTCCACCCCAGCCCAAACCGCAACTGCCGTCAGCGATCTTTTCTGCGTACAACCATTGTTGTTGCAGATTGACGCGGTCAGCATGATTGTTGAAGTTGAAAGGGGTGTTGTAGGTGTGGTAACCCAATTGAGTCCAACCACCCACGGTGTATCCGCAGATATCGCCGTTGACGAGTTTGAAGGGTTCGCCTAGGCAGCAATCGAGACCGATGTCCCAAGCCCCACCGCAACCACCCATTTCATCGCAAGCAGTATCACAACTGCTACCGTTATCGCAAGCAACTGTTGGAGCAGCTGCAGGAGCGGGAGCTGGTGCTGGTGCTGCATCGCTGGGCGATGTTTCGTCGTAACCGTAAGAATAAGCTGTTTTCTGGTAGCTGGTCGCTCCACGGTGACCTTGCTGAGCAAAGGCGGTACCGGTAAAGCAAACGCAGGCTAGAGCGGCGCTAAGCGCCATCCTGCTAATTTTCATCTTCTTGACTCCTCACAAATCCATTTGTTGGCAAGGCAAAAGCGCGTCCCGGTAAAGTCCGAGACGATGCGGAGATCTCCATGGCCAAAGGCTCCCGCCAGTGTTAGCCGAGACATTTCGCTCTCCGTTCATCCATGAACGCGATTCAACGTTTGGTATCGGACTACGGTTTTCTGTTAAGAGAGGCAAAAAAAGGGCGGATTACGATTTTGTGAAGCGACTTGGGAGACTTTTGGTAAACTTTAACGGGCAGGAAAGAAATGCGGGGGCATTTTGACTTCGAGTGTGCGTCCGGTGTGCAGCCTCAGCAAAAAAAGGCTTCCGAAAGGTACCCTGATTCCTCCTCGGATCGGATGCTGGTTCGCAATTGCAAATTTTTCTCTCCGACCGGTCAGAGATGGACCTAAGGTGTCCACACTTCAGCGAAAAATAATTCTGTCGGTGGTTATTGCAAAATGGTCACCTATGCGATACTAATCATTCGTATACAACATTGGCGAGGTGGATGCTTGACGCATGCACCCAGCTGCGGATCAAAAGGAGAAACTAGGGATGGCAAAGAAAAAAGCTGACAAAGAACGTGCAGGTAGCGAACCCACAGGACTAGAAGCAATCTTCAAGCGAGACCCGAACCTCAAGACGGCTCTCCAACAAATTGAAAAACAATTCGGCGAAGGCTCCATCATGCCCCTGGGCGGGGAAGGGCAGCTCAAAGTCGAGGGAATTCCTACCGGAAGCCTATCGATGGATATCGCCCTTGGTGGTTTCGGGGTTCCGCGCGGTCGAATCATCGAGATTTTTGGGCCAGAGTCCAGCGGTAAAACTACCCTGGCTCTTCACATCTGCGCTGAAGCTCAAAAGGCTGGCGGTATCGCAGCCATTATTGACGCTGAACATGCGTTCGATCCTAGCTGGGGCAAGAAAATCGGCGTGGAACTCGACACCCTCCTGGTCAGCCAACCAAGCAGCGGTGAAGAAGCGATGCAGATCACCGAAATGCTCGTCAAAAGCAACGCCGTGGATGTGATCGTGATCGACTCGGTCGCCGCTCTTGTACCCAGACAAGAACTCGAAGGAGAAATCGGAGATTCACACGTCGGCCTTCAAGCTCGTTTGATGAGCCAATCGATGCGAAAGCTCACTGGAGCAATTGCCAAGAGCAAAAGCGCCGTGATCTTCATCAACCAGATCCGCGAAAAAGTGGGTGTGATGTTCGGTAGCCCTGAAACAACTCCCGGTGGACGTGCCTTAAAGTTCTACTCCTCCTGCCGCATCGATGTCCGTCGTATCGGCGCTTTGAAAGAAGGCGAAGAAGTTGTTGGTCAACGCGTCCGTTGCAAGGTCGTTAAAAACAAAGTGGCCCCTCCCTTCCGCATTGCCGAATTCGACATGATGCACAACAACGGAATCTCGTTCGAAGGGGACGTGCTCGACCTCGGCGTCAATTGCAAAGTCATCAATCGCAGCGGCGCTTGGTTCAAGTACGGTGAAACGTACCTCGGTCAAGGTAAAGAGAAGGCTCGTAACTTCTTGATCGAGAACCCCGAAATCGCGGAAGAAATGCGGCAACGAATCCTCGCTAGCAACGATCCTGTCGGAGTAATCGAAGCGGAGGGGGCAGAAGCCGAGGAGGAAGAAGAATCCGTAGTAGATTCCTGAAATTGGCTAGGGCAAACCAACTTTGCCCTTAGCAAATAAACGAAATCTCGACCCCACAGCTCGCACATCACCTTCGATTTGCGAGCTGTTTTTGTTTTGAACTATTCAGAAGACTAATTCGTGCTACCAATACAAATAGGTTATAACTAAACGTCATACACATAAGCCCTCAGCAATCGTTTTCGGAATAACGACCAGCCACGATGCAACACATCGAGTCCATCAATACCTTACCTTCACTCTGCCGCGTGAGACGCACCCACCCTGCATTAGGTGCTGCTGCTCTCCTATTGTCGCTGTTCGCCTTCACCCATTCGTCTCCATTGATCTTTGCTCAACAACCCAACACAGCCAGCCCTCAACCTGCCACGGCTCCCAGCGAAAACGAAGAACCACCACCGCCCCTAAACGCGGACTTTTTCTTGAAAGCCATGCAAGAAAAGTCCGTGAACATAGCTCAGCAAACTTCTCGTTCTGTGGTCGCCATCGCGCGTGTGCGACGCGATACCGATCCTCGAACAGAAACACTTCGTTTCCAATTTGGACCAGGGGTTCGCTTCAACGAACTCGACCGTCCCACCGATCCCGATTTTGTACCCACGGATTATGCGACAGGAATCGTCATCGACAATGAAGGGCATATCGTCACTTGTTTTTCAGAACTCAGCGATCCGCGCAGTAGTGACTACTATGTATGGTCCCATAAAGAACCACGAGCCGCTCAACCGACGTGGGTCCCTGCCGAAGTTCAAGCCGGCGATCCTTTTTCTGACATCGCAGTACTCAAAGTAAATGAATCGATCGATTTGGTTCCGATCGAAGTTGCCACCGCACATGAAGCGAAAAAAGGGGAATTGGTTTTCGCAGCAGGTAATCCGTATGCCGCAGCTCGCGACGGCTCAACTTCAATGGCATGGGGGATTATCGCCAATGTTGACCGGTCTTTAGCAGGAGCACCAGGTGAGACCTCTTCACTGCAAGAAAAAGAAACACTGCATCACTTCGGCGGTCTGTTGCAAATCGATGCCAACTTAAGCAACGGCTTCAATGGTGGACCCATCTTGAATCTCGACGGGCAAATGATCGGTATGATTATTCCCAATGCTTTTGTACCGACCGCACCAAAACATGGTGGCTTTGCAATTCCAATCGATGCTACGTTCATGCGAGCTGTTGAAGCCCTAAAGCATGGCAAGATCCCTGAGTTCGGTTTTTTAGGAATTGTGCCCGAAGAGATTCCCGCCTCACGGCGTGAAGCGGGAATTCGAGGCGCTTATGTTTCGCGCGTTGTTCCCGGCTTACCTGGCGATCTTGCTGGCCTACGTCCCGACGATGTGATCATGGCCGTCAATGGCGCACCCGTTTTTGATCGCAATAGCCTCTTTTTTGCACTCAGCCGTCAAGGAGCTGAAGAAGAAGTCAATCTGGCTGTCCGAAGATTTAGCAGTTTTGGTGGCTCAGCTGAGAATGTAACCCTCAAGGGGCAGCTCAGTAAAAAATATGTCGCTTCAAGGATCCCTGCCTACACAATCCACCCGCTACCCAGCTGGAAGGGGCTGTCCGTGGAATACGCAACTGCGCTCCCAACCGAAATGCTTCGCTTCATGTCACGCTCACTTCCAACGCCACCCAAATTGGCCGCACTCCAGGTCGAACCGAATACACCTGCTTGGCAAGCTGGCATTCGACCTGGACAACTGATTCTATCTGTACAAGGAGAAACCGTTACAACTCCCGATCAATTTACCGAACTGGTAAATAGGTTCAGCGGTCAATCTATTGAAATATCGTTGATCGATGCCGCCGATACTCTTCGCAAGGTGACCATACCGTAACTTGGATTGCAGACGGATTTTGTGGGGGGCTGGGAGGAAGTCCCTGCCAAGTAGACTCCAACCAAGCAGAAGATACTGCGGTCAGAAGCCAGATGGGCAATGGTGGACTTTGACGGTTATTTGTATAGTACGGACAATCAGCGGGCACAGTAAATCTAAAGCTTTTTGCACGGACACGATCAGCTTACTATGAAAAGCGACGAACTACGCGAGAAATACCTCTCCTTCTTCCAATCTCAAGGTCACAGTCGTCAGCCGAGTGACGTGCTCGTACCAACCTGGGATCCTTCGGTTCTCTTCACGCCTGCCGGCATGAACCAGTTTAAGGATCACTTTCTTGGCAAAGTGAAACTCGAATTCACCCGAGCCACCACCTGCCAAAAATGTCTGCGTACAGGCGACATCGATAACGTAGGTCGAACAGCCTACCATCACACGTTTTTCGAGATGTTAGGCAACTTCAGTTTCGGCGATTATTTCAAGAAGGAAGCGATCCATTGGGCTTGGCAATTTTTGACCGATCCCAAATGGCTCGGTATTCCAGCAGATCGCTTAAGCGTAACGGTCTATAAAGATGACGATGAAGCTGCCAATATTTGGAACAGTGACATCGGCCTCCCGTCGCAACGTATCGCGCGCATGGACGAAGATGAAAACTTCTGGCCTGCTAGCGCACCAAGCCAAGGTCCCGATGGTGTTTGCGGTCCCTGCAGTGAAATCTATTATCAACTCGATAATGGCAAATCGGTGGAAATATGGAACTTGGTGTTCACGCAATTCAATCGTGTAGGCGAACCACCCAATAACTTGCAACCGTTACCAAGCAAGAACATCGACACGGGCATGGGCTTGGAACGCACAGCCAGCGTTTTGCAGGGCGTTCCTTCCAACTTCCATATCGATAGTCTTTATCCAATCGTATTGGCCGCTGCAGAAGTTTGCGGGACGAAATACGAATACACCAGCGACAATGGCCGGCGTTTGCGACGTATCACCGACCACGTTCGCGCTTGCACCTTTGCCGTTCACGAAAACGTTTATCCTGGCCCCAAGAAGGCACGTTACGTTATCAAGCGATTGATTCGTCGCGCTGTGCTCGATGGTCATCAAATGGGTATGCGCGATCCGTTCCTCTTCAACTTGGTCCCCATGGTGGCTCAGTGTATGAAGAGCATCTATCCTGAACTCAACGAAACTACCACACGTGTGGCTGAAGTCATCCGGCGTGAAGAAAACGACTTCTTCCAAACCATTGATGCTGGTTTGAATCGTATCCAACAAGTATTCACCTCCATGGACAAAGAGGGAACCGTAATGGTCGATGGCAACGAAGCCGCTTCGTTGTATCAAACCCACGGTGTGCCACCTGAACTCTTCCAAACGCTAGCTGCCGAGAAAAACTACACCTTCGATTGGGATGGTTATCGCGCCGCGATGGGTCAACACGGCATCGATAGCGGTGCAGGCCAAAAGGAACTCTTCCAGACTGGTCCCATCGAAACACTCAAAGAAGCTTTACTCAAAACCGATTTCCTTGGTTACGAAACCACCGAATGTTCGGCTCAAGTTCGAGGCATTATCGTAGGCCCTGACGATGACGATCGATTGATTGGCCGTTTGGCCAGCGGTGGCGATCAAACACACCTAAGCCGCATCGTTTTGGACCGCACCCCTTTCTATGGTGAAAGCGGCGGTCAGGTGGGTGATTCGGGCGTCCTACAAAACGAAGAATGCCTGTTCCGTGTTACCGACACCAAGAAAGCTGGGGAACTATTCATTCATTTCGGCCATGTCGAAAAGGGTGAGATCAAGGAAGGCATGACGATCCAAGCGATTGTCGATACAGAACGTCGACAAGCAATTCGTCGTGCTCACTCCGCCACTCACTTGTTGCATTATGCTTTGCAACAAACATTGGGTGGCCACGCTCAGCAACAAGGATCGAAAGTCGACGCCGACTGGTTGCGATTTGACTTTTCAAACCAATCATCGATCGATGAAGACACGCTTCGCAAGATCGAGAACATCGTAAACGAGAAAGTAACACTAGCTGCTCCCGTCGTCTGGAACATTGTCCCCTTGGCAGAAGCTCGTAAAGCGGGTGCGATGATGCTCTTCGGCGAGAAGTATCCCGACCCTGTGCGCATGGTTTCCATGGGTGAATTCTCGAAGGAGCTATGCGGTGGCACACACTTGCAAAGCACCGCCGAAGTAAAACATTTCGAGATTGTCAGCGAAGAAAGCGTTTCCTCTGGCGTCCGCCGCATCGTCGCCTTAACAGGTGATCGCGCTCACGAACATCGTCGTTGGGTTGAAGAGACGCTAGGTAGGCTTGGCGACACTTTAAAGTGTGCACCACATCAAGTGGCTGAATTCACTGCTTACTTAATGAACCGAGTGCGCCAATTGAAGAAGGCCGTTACCAGCGGTCAAGTCAAAGACATTCCAGCTGCTGTGACCGCGAAGGTAAACGCAGCTGCCAAGTCGACTTACAATGACATGCGCAGCTGCCTCAAAGAAACAGCTCGCGCTGTGAATGTGGCCTTCCCTGAATTGGTCAACCGCGTCGAGTCCCTGTTGCAAGATGAGCTGAAATTGCTGGAGCAATTAAAACAAGTTGCCAGCGGTGGAGAGATCACTGCCGATCAATTGCTGGAAGGTGCAGCAGAGGCTGCGGGCGGTTTGGTCATCACAGCAGAAATCCCTGGCGCTAATCCGAATTTAATGCGTCAGTTGATTGATGCAGTTCGCAAGAAGGCTACGAAGCCTACCGCGATTCTCCTAACAGGTGTTGTAGGCCCAGACAAAGTGATTGTCATTGCGGGCTTGAGCAACGAGTTGGTAGCGAAAGGCTTGAGCGCCGGTACATGGGCTAGCCAAACGGCTCAGATTTTGGGGGGCAGCGGTGGCGGTCGCCCCGACTTAGCCCAAGCTGGCGGTAAGAATCCAGAGAAAGTCGCTGAGGCCCTCGAATCGGGCAAGAAGTGGATGCTCTCGCAACTGTAGTAGCTCGGCAGTCCTGCGTCCGAGAAAACTACAGCGACCGAGTAATCCCTGCCGAGCACGACCAGGGACGCGCATCGCCGCGCGTAGTAGCTCGGCAGTCCTGCGTCCAAGAAATCTACAGCGACCGAGTAATCCACTGCCGAGCACGACCAGGAACGCGCATCGCCGCG